>NZ_JAWRVK010000022.1:0-81851 GCF_036663575.1 Halalkalibacter flavus | reverse complement strand
CATCGGCGCAAAAGAGCTTAACGACCGTGTTCGGCATGGGAACGGGTGTGACCTCTTCGCTATCGCCACCAGACTATATATAGGCCATTTTCCAGAAAATGGCTTGAACATCGGATTCCTCATAAGGTATCTTAGTTCACTTTTTGAGATGGTTCTCTCAAAACTAGATAATGCGTTATAGAAACCATTGTCACACTTCACGAAGTATGACTTCAAGAATCAATTATTGGATAAGTCCTCGACCGATTAGTATCTGTCAGCTCCACGTGTCGCCACGCTTCCACACCATACCTATCAACCTCATCATCTCTAAGAGGTCTTACTAGATTAACTCTATGGGAAATCTCATCTTTCAAAGAACTCGTTAATCGCTGTTACATTAGCGACATTACTTATCATAACATAACATTAAGTTCTGCGCAATAACTTTTTGAAAGTTTTTTCGCAACCATCACCGATTTAATCAATCATTCGTGTCGACAAGGAACAATATATCAAGAATAATAATTCTGCGCAACATTTGATTTAAAATTAATTTTTGCGGCTAGATTTAATAATCTATCATAGTTCGACAAGAAGATCAACCGAAAATCTACATCCACTCTACTATTACCACAACAATCAAACACCAACCACGACCCAATAATCAATTTCTACCTATAGTATATACTTTAAATAACACTCACACTAATACTCCATAAGCGTTACAAGTTCGCCCCCAAGATCCTTGCATCAACTCTTCTAGCGCACATCTTAACACTCCTACAACCACAAACCTTTCTCCCTAAAGCAATTTTAACTTACTTACTTTATTTACTCACCTTAGACACACACCCTCCCCCTTACCTCACTTCACCCGGTACGAAAAACAAACACAAACAATCCGGAACAACTTCTCATCCCCCTAGATCACAATATATATTTCCTATGCAATAATCGCGGAATACCAGTACTTTCAACGCCCATAAAGTGACACCTTAACACAATTCCCAACAAAAAGAGACACCCCCTTCAAATGAAGATTAGTGTCTGTTTTACAGTCAATTTATAAAGGTTTCCTATCTTCAATCCACACTATTATTTCTAAAAGCAAAATAAAAGTAAAATCCATTCAAAACTGTTAGCAACGCTAAACCAATAAACACATTGCTATACATTATCGCATGGCTTTGCGCAAACGAAATTGGATTTAGCAAAACCCCGCTATCATAATCTAATATTTTCCCAATGACCGCCCCACCAATGGCACCAGACATAAAATTAAATAAGTTGTAAATCCCCATCCCCACCCCTATTTCATTTCTAGGAAGAGACGTTGAAATTAACGTTGCCGTTCCCGTCTGCAGAAAAGGGAAAGCAATGTAACATACAATCACCACAACCCCGATCACCCAAGCAGGACTGCCAATAAAGGTCGATAACAGGAAAAATCCCATAATCATAAGCGCAAAAGCAATATAGACAACTTGTTTCGCGCCACACTTGTCAGTTAGCATACCTGCCACTTTCCCAATAAAAGCAGCCGCCATCGCAGCAGGAAAGATAGTCAGCCCGATATATAACGTATTTAGTCCGTTAATCTCACTTAACATCAGTGGCAACATAAACATCATGCCAAACATCGTCATGATCGCTAAAAAACCCGCTATAATGGTGGTTCTAAAAGGTCCGTTTCGAAACAAGTCAGGGCGGATAAATGGATTGTCAGTACTTACTGTTCTACCAGCAAACAAACCAAAGAATCCGATACTACTTACAAGAAACCACCAATTAAACAACGTTATAAAGAGCATCAATGCAGCAACCGCTATTGCAATCAACACTGCACCAAAGATATCCACTTTCCCTTCTCTCTTCTCCTCTTCCGGCATCCACATCCAGAAAAACGGAATCGCAAAGATGACAAGGGCAGAAATCAAGAAGAGAAACTGCCAGTTCAAGACACCAGCAACAAATCCGCCTATCACCGGCCCAACTCCAGAAGCAAATGCCATCGTGCTTGAAACAATCCCTAGAACTCTTCCCCTTTCTTTCTGGAAATACCTTGTCGGCACAATGAAAACCAAAGCAACAATTGAGGACGCCCCCGCAGCCTGAATGATACGGGCAAGGACAATAACCTCAAAGTTCGGTGCAAAAAAACCTAAAATCGCCCCTGACACAAAGAAGCTAAGTCCAATCGTTAGTAATTTTTTCAAAGGGTATATATCAGCTAACTTCCCATACATCAACGCTCCAATAGCATAAATGACAATATAACCCGTAACGACCCAGCTAACCTGTGAAGGCGCAAGGGAAAACGACAGGGCAATATCTGGTACAGCAATCATAAACATGGTTCCATTCATCACAGAAAACAATAACACCGAACAAATTAAGAAGATAAGCTTCTTCTTCTCTGATCTACTCAGACTCTTTTCTAGCCCCACTTGCCCAGCAATCGTTGTCACACCTTTTCACTCCCCTTCCTCGTTTACGTAATCGCCCTTGCCATTTTTTATCTCGAATTCATTATACTCTAGTTACGAAGAATTAATCTATTATTCAGCTCATTTCTCTCTCTTACTAGTTCATCTAGATTGAGTAATCTTGAATGAACCTTTTGTATATAATTGAAGCAAATGAACTGATATAATGTTCAATCAATTCTAATAATGTTAGCACTCTTTTATCTATCGACCCGAATCTCAATTCATTCTAGGTGTAATTCACCACTCTTTTTTTAAAACCATTACACTATGACAGGTCAGATTTCTGCCCAACATGAGCGAAATAACTCAGTGTGTAAATGAAGAAAGCGAACCCTACGTCGGATCCACTTCCCTCTTATATATTCAGTTTTTCACGAGAGAAGCAGTTTTCTGTGCCCCCTCTTCCCTCCTACAAAACCTCTCCATTGCTTTCGATCACCTTTTTATACCAATGAAATGACTTTTTCTTCTTACGTTCCAATGTTCCACTTCCGTCATCATTTTTGTCGACGTAAATAAATCCATAGCGCTTCGACATTTCACCTGTTGACATACTAACTAAATCAATACACCCCCAGCTTGTATAACCCATGAGTTCCACACCATCTTCCACGGCTTCTCCCATCGCTTGTACATGTTCACGCAAGTAATCAATCCGATAGTCATCGTTAATAGAACCATCTTCCTCCATCTTGTCGTATGCGCCTAAGCCATTTTCAACAACAAATAGCGGCACCTGATATCTTGAAAAAAGCTTGTTTAAACTTATACGTAAACCAACAGGATCGATTTCCCATCCCCAATCGCTCGCTTTTAGAAATGGGTTCTTCACTCCACCGACAATATTTCCTTGTGCTTTCTCTTCTTGCGTTTTTTCTTGTTTATCCGTACGCGACATATAATAACTCAACCCAATATAATCAACCGTACCTTCTTTGATAATGTACAAATTTCCATCCTCAATGTCTAATTCAATCTTTTTTTCCTTAAAGAAACGCTTGATGAAAGCTGGGTACTCTCCACGTACATGGACATCCGTACAGAAAAAGTTAAATAATTCCTCTTCCTTTAACGCATACATCACGTTTTCTGGATTGCTATCGTAAAAATACACGGGTGCAAAAAGAATCATGCAGCCAATTTTCGCATCAGGAATGATATCTTTGCAGGCTTTTACAGCTAAGCTACTCGCAACAAACTGATGATGAAATGCTTGGAAAGTCTCTTGGTAACGATCATCTTCATTTTGAGGTGAGAAGCCCATGCTCATAATTGGCATCTTTAAAGCTCCGTTGATTTCGTTAAAAGTCATCCAGTATTTCACTTTATCCTTATACCGTTTTAGAATCACATTCGTATAGTTCTCAAAGAAGCTAATAACTTGACGACTTCTCCAACCGCCGTATTCTTTCACTAAGTGTAATGGCATTTCATAGTGGAAATCGTGACGACTGGTTCAATTCCATACGAAAGCAGCTCATCAAAAACCCTATCGTAAAAAGCCAATCCCTCTTCATTTGGTTCTTGCTCATCACCATTTGGAAAAATCCTTGTCCATGCGATCGACAATCGAAACAGTTTAAATCCCATTTCGACAAACAATGCGGTATCTTCTTTGTAGCGATGATAAAAATCAATAGCTTCATGATTTGGGTAACGGTAGTTTTCGCGATCAATTTCAAAATTAAAACCAGATGACATTAATATTTTCAGGCGCTCTTTCCCACCAGGCAGAACATCAGCAATATTTAAGCCCTTATTCCCTTCATCGAATCCACCCTCTATCTGGTTCGCAGCCGTAGCACCACCCCATAAAAAACCTTCAGGAAATTTCATCTGTTCATTATTCATTCCTTAATCCTCCCGCTTGAACGATAAGTTAAACAATCAATAGTATGTCCAGATTAAATTTGGCAATTATTCACACACCATAGCACTGGACGAACAAAAAGAGTGGACCCCATTTTGAGATCCACTCCTCTTCTCTTTTACAATTTCACTAAAATGTACACTTTCAGGAAATCGTTTTCAGTATTGCTTATCATTAACTAATTTTTCTTTCTTCTTCAGCAGCATCTGCTTCCAATTTCTTATTTGTTCTGTACCAGAACCATGCGACAGCCCCTACAATCACCAAGTTGACAACAAGGAAGACAACCTGAGATGGTGAGTACGCATTTGGCATTGCTTCTGCTACACCAATTGGTGAGAAGAATGCGTATACCCCAAGCATAATTACAATTAGAACGGCTGAGAAAGCCTTCGCATGCTTCCATGGTGTTAAGTCAACTTTTTTCGCGTCATTTAACACAAATGGAGTCTTACGAGGATCAATTCTTCCAAGAACAAGCATGACAAAAATATCAACCGCTAGTAGAATGGAAAGAACATATAGGAAGTTCACATCCGCTAAGAAAACTTTCGATAAAGAGTACAACACAATGTGAACGACAATAACTACTTTACCAGCATAAGCAGGAACTCGTTTACTAAAGAAACCAACAAGGATCATAGCAATAATTGGTAAGTTATAGAAGCCGTTCATTTCTTGTAGATACGCATATAAACCTGATGGCGCATACATAATGAATGGAGCAACGATGACTGCCGCAAGCGCTAACATAAAGGCAAAAATACGACCTACTTTAACGAGTTCTTTATCTTTTGCATGCGGTTTAAAGATTGGCTTGTAAATATCTAAAGAGAATAATGTAATTGCACTATTTAACGTATTGTTAAATGAACTTAAAATGGCCCCAAATAACACAGCAGCTAAAAACCCTGATAACGCAATTGGAAGAACATCAACAACAAGCGTTGGGTAAGCGGCATCATTATTGCTTAAGTTATCTCCATATAATAAGAATGCAATGATTCCCGGTAATACTAAGAACGTCATACCAAATACTTTAAATAAGCCTGCAAATAATACCCCTTTTTGCCCTTCTGCTAAGTTTTTCGCAGCAAACGTACGTTGGATAATTGATTGATTCATCGCCCAATAGAAAATGTTATTAAATAACATACCTGTAATTAATACTGGCCATGGAACAGATGATGTCATACCACCGATGGAGTTTAACTTTGTTGGGTTCGCATGTAACAATTCATGAACACCAGTAGATAAATTTCCACCTCCAAGGGCAACTAAAGCTAAAATTGGAATAAGCAAACCACCGATAACTAAACCGATTCCGTTAATAGTATCACTCATCGCAGCAGCTCGAAGGCCCCCAAGGATAATGTAACCTAAGCTAATAATCCCAATGGCTGCTGAGATAATAAGTACGAGCATAAATGGACTCATGGTCGTGTAAGATGTCAACGAGAAAATACTATCTAGTACTAATGCGCCCGAATAAAGAACTACTGGTAAAAATGCAACAGCGTAACTGATTAAGAATAAGATGGATGCGATCTGTCTTGTTCGTAAGTCATAACGTCTTTCAAGGAAATCTGGAATCGTTGTGAGTCCAGCTTTTAAGTACTTTGGCAATAGGATTAGTGCCATAATAATCAACGCAAGTGGTGATGTTACTTCCCACGCCATAACGGCCATACCCTCACCAAATGCCTGTCCGTTAAGTCCAACAATTTGTTCGGTTGATAGATTGGTTAAAATTAGTGATGAAGCGATTACAATTCCAGTTAAACTTCTGCCACCTAGAAAATAACCATCCGTTGTTGTTAGATCCGTTCCCCTTGTTTTGTACCACGAAAACCACATAACAAAAACTGTATAAAGCAAGAACGTTGAAACAATTACCCAAATCATATATAGTACCTCCTCAATTAAGAGAACATTTCGGTAAAAATGCTCTCTTAATTTTCTAGTTAAAAACTTGATGTAAGATTAGCTTTTTACATTTTTTTCATTCTCTTATTTTTCTTTATTATAATAATTGACTGTTACTCTTTGAATAATTGTAACTTATAAAAATTTTGCAATCGATTTCAATATAAAGATGTAAAAATGTGACAACTACGATTCTTCTTTTCCGTTTACTAGTTTACTACTGTCTGAGACGCACGAGCCAACTGAACTGGATTTCCTGTTTCAAGAGATTGTTTTGCAGCTTTTGCAATTCGTTCCGCTTGAAGGCCATCAAATCCAGTGCAAGTAATTTCAGTGTTTTCTAGGCACGCTTTTGCAAACTCTGTTACTTCATCAATATAGGCTTGCGTGTAACGCTCAAGGAAGAAGTACAACGGCTTATCTTTTGTTACGCTTTCAGCTGTTGAAACTTCCACATTCGTTGCACGGTTATTGTCAGCTTGAGCTGTTCCATTATCACCAAAGATTTCAACACGTTGGTCATACCCATAAACAGCTTGACGACTATTGTCAATTACTCCTAAAGATCCATTCTCAAACTTCAATGTGATAATTGCTGTATCAATATCTCCTGCTTCACCGATCGCTTGATCCACAAGAACCGTACCATGAGCTGATACTTCAACTACTTCACTGCCCATTAAATAACGCGCCATATCAAAATCATGAATCGTCATATCCATAAATAGTCCACCAGACGATTTCACATAATCAACATTAGGAGGCTCAGGGTCACGCGACGTAATTTTCAAGATATGCGGATTTCCGATTGTACCGTCCTGAACAAGTGAACGAACTTTTCGGAAGTTCGGATCGAAACGACGATTAAACCCAATTTGGATTTTCACACCTGCTTTTTCAACTTCAGCAAGAGCTTCTTCCGTTTCTTCTACAGAGAAGCTAACTGGCTTCTCACAGAAAATATGTTTCCCTGCTGCTGCAGCTTCTTTAATCAAATTGGCGTGTGTTGTTGTTGGAGAACAAATAAACACGGCATCAATTTCAGGGTCATTTAACAACTCTTTGTAATCAGTTGTTAACACATCGATCTGTTTCTCTTCCGCCCAAGATTGAAGGTGATCGATCGCAACATCTGATACACTTTTCACACGAATTTCTGGAACTAATCTTAGGTTATCAACATGTAATCTACCAATTCGTCCTGCACCAATGATTCCTAACGTTAATTTACTCATTTTTCAATTCCTCCATTTTGATTAAGCGCTTACCCAAAACACATAATAAGTTAAGCGTTTTCTTTGATCCTATTATAAACACCTTATATTTCATTTTTCAAGGATAAATTATAATATTTACCATGAAAACATTTTAACTTCCAGTTTTAGTGAAAATAACATGTGTTTTCCCAGCAACTTAATTCTACTTTTTTCATCGTTTTTCTTACAATCTTCTAGTCATTCCTATATCATAATGGTAAAGCGCTTTCCTTAATCGTTATTTTATATCAACACTTTAAAATGTTCAATCTTTTTTTGGTAATTAGCGCATAATTTTTTTGTTACGTAATAATTTAAGTTTTTAGTCACCTTTAAATTAAGAGCTAGATGTGCAAGGGTCTATCTCCACTTTGCTTCCTGTCACCTCCCATACAGTTAAGAAACCAACGACTCAGGTCGTTGGTCTTAACTGGTCATATTTTATGAAAACATACCCATTTTCACATTTTCTGATATGATCAAGGTAGGCTCTGTCGAATTTTGAATATCCTCAATTGTATATCCTTCTGCGACTTCAAGTAACTCTAAACCTTTCTCAGTCACATCAATAACAGCGCGATCGGTAATAATTCGATTCACAACCCTTTGGCCCGTTAATGGCAAAGAGCATTTTTTCAATATTTTCGGTTGACCTGCTTTATTAACGTGTTCCATAATCACAACAATTTTCTTCGCACCGTGAACTAAATCCATGGCACCACCCATCCCCTTAATCATCTTTCCAGGGATCATCCAGTTTGCCAAGTCGCCATTTTCAGCCACTTCCATTCCACCTAAAATCGCTAAATCAATATGGCCGCCTCTAATCATCGCAAAGGACTCAGCATTGCTAAAAAAGCTTGCTCCTGGAATAGCTGTAACCGTTTCTTTTCCCGCATTAATTAAATCTGGATCGACATTATCCTCTGTTGGGTAAGGTCCAATTCCTAATAAACCATTTTCTGATTGCAAAAAGATGCTTTTGTTCTCAGAAATATAATTAGCAACCATTGTCGGCATCCCAATTCCTAGATTAACGTAAAAGCCGTCCTGTATCTCTTTTTCTGCTCTTTTTGCAATTTGAATTCTAACATTTTTACTCATCGTTTCTCCTCCAATTTTAATAGTTTTTACGCTTGCACCGTTAGACGCTCTATTCTTTTTTCTTGTTTTCCGACAATCAGACCTTGAACGTAAATACTTGGAGTGTGAATTTCGTCTGGATCTAACTCACCCACTTCAACAATCTCTTCTACTTCAGCAATCGTTACTTTCCCCGCAGCAGCCATCATCGGGTTAAAGTTTTGTGCTGTTTTTCTATAAACTAAGTTCCCAAGCTTATCTGCTTTCCATGCTCGAACTAAACTAACATCCGCTTTAAAGGCTTCTTCTAATAAATATTCTTTTCCATCAAACACTCTTGTTTCTCTTCCTTCAGCAATCGGTGTTCCCACGCCAGCCGGAGTATAAAAAGCCGGAATTCCAGCCCCGCCGGCACGAATTTTTTCAGCTAAAGATCCTTGAGGTACAAGTTGAACTTCTAATTCGCCACTTAGCACTTGTCTTTCAAATTCCTTATTTTCACCAACATAAGAGGCAATCATTTTTTTGATTTGCTTATTACTTAAAAGGAGACCAAGCCCCCAATCATCTACCCCGCAGTTATTTGAAATAACCGTTAAGTCTTTTACATTTTTTTCACGAACAGCCTTGATGAGGTTTTCTGGTATTCCAACAAGTCCAAATCCCCCGACCATTAATGTCATGCCGTCTTTAACTTCCGCTACTGCTTCTTCAAAATTGCTATATAATTTTTTCATTTTCTTCCCCTCTTCCTATTGGTTTCTTTCAATTAATAATAGCGACACCTTGCCTCGTCGAAACAAAGCCATTTCTCCATTTGCATTCATGAACGAGAATGTGGTAACGCTTACAACAATCACCTTATTTATATGCGTTCTCTCGTTCCTCCTTCACCGAAACATTTTTTGAATTTTCCAATATCCTATAACTTAAGTTTACAACAATCTCTTTTATGAGTAAAATGAATAAAAGTAATAAAATTTATTTCAATATAGAATAAATGAGGGGATCGTCTTGGAATTAAAAGATTTACGATATTTTATAGAAGTCGTTAATTATGGAAGCTTTACGAAAGCGGCAGCCAATACTTATATCTCACAGCCAACATTAAGTAAATCATTAAAAAAATTAGAATCAGAACTCAAAGTCGAGTTATTTGAGCGCTCTACTCGAAAATTGAAGTTAACAGATGCCGGTGAGATTGTTTACAAACAAGGAGGAAAGATATTAGGAGCTACGAATGAACTTACGACCTTATTAGATGATTTAATTAATTTACCGACTGGAACGATAAAAATAGGCATTCCGCCATTAATAGGAACCCTCTTTTTCCCTGCCATTGCAAAAAACTTTGGGAAAGCTTATCCCGACGTAACACTAGAGTTAGTCGAGTTAGGAGCTAAACGGATCGAACATTTAGTTGAAGAGGGACAAGTCGATGTAGGCATCATTGTTTTCCCGATCGATTATAGTAAATTCGATACTCTCCCCTTTATAAAAGAAGAATTTATGCTCTATACTCATACCGATCACACCTTAGCCAAAAAAGAAGATGTCAACATTCAACAGCTAGCAGAAGAAACTTTTATTCTATTTAACCGGGAATTTGCCTTACATGAACTCATTATTGAACATTGTAAGAAGGCAGGTTTTCAACCAAATATCGCTTACGAGAGTTCACAATGGGATTTAATAGCGGAACTTGTAAGTGCCAAACTTGGAATTACACTGTTACCTAAATCAATTTATGCAAAGATGGATCCAAAAGCTATTCAAATTACGCCATTGCAAGATCCTCCGATGTGGGAACTTGGAGTGATTACGAGGAAGGAGCGTTATCAATCGTTTGCGGTGAGAACCTTGCTGAAGTTTTTGTCGGAAGAATTTTAACTAATTATCAATTCCAAGGAAGCAATGTTGGGGCTTTTAGAGAAGGAACTATATCAAAAAACCACAACCGCTTTCAAAATGGTTGTGGTTTTCAATGGTTCCTTCAAAAGAAGAACCAGGTTAAAACTATATAGCTTTTTTATTATTCTCTTCGTTACAATCTTTTTTTCCAAATTTCCTCCAACTCCTCAAGAGTTTTCCCCTTTGTTTCCGGAACCATTTTCCAAATAAAGACCATAGCTACTAGACTAATCAAACCGTAGATGGCAAAAGTCATTGGCCCCAAAAGGTCATTTAATGGCGGGAACGTAGACGAAATAGTTAGATTTGCTAACCAATGCAATGCTACTGCAATGGACATTGCCTGACCACGTATTCGATTTGGAAAAATCTCAGAAACGACGACCCACGTTACGACTCCCCAAGACATTTGGAAGCTTGCAACATATAATAATGCGAAGAAATTACTTCACAATACGAACCTTACAGTAAATGAAATTTCAAATACATGTGGATTCAATAGTACGTCTCATTTTGTCACCACTTTTAAAAACCATGTTGGTATGTCGCCAAAGAAGTTTCGGGATATTGAATTCTAATTCGTAATGTAACCATTTTACAAATTCAGTGTGAAATGGTTATTCTTCATTCCCCCTCCCATTCACAGCAATATTCAAAAATTGTCACTGGCTTTCACTGACCTTCACTGGCCTTCACTGATTGATCTCACCTCTTCTAATTCGTATTGATGAGGTTTGCCCTTTCTTTTTACTAGATGCTATTTTTTAGTTATCGAATGAGAAATCGGAGGGCTGACGATGAAATCCAAAATAGAAAATCAGAAACTACATTTAATTGATACAGATATCCATGAACGAGTTCTTTATGAAGATTTAATTACGTATTTAGACAATCCTTGGAAGAAATACATTACAGATTGTAACTGGATGCAGGAAAAGCATATGCCTTATGTACAACCAGCAATCGCTGGTGTTGACCGCGCGGATGCACGCGTTCCAGATGGCAGACCAGCCGGGACCGATTTGGAATTTATGAGCAAGCAACTATTAGAACCATGCGGACACGAGATTGGGATTTTAACTGGAGCACTCGACCCTTCCCCCTCTTCCATGCATGGCTGGTATGAGATGGCAACAGCCTTAGCATCCGCTTATAATGATTGGCAAATTGAAAACTGGATAGAAAAAGATGATCGTCTCTATGGTTCAGTTCACATTGCTGCTGGTGATCCGGCGGCTGCCGTACGAGAAATTGAACGGGTCGGATCACACCCAAAAATGATTCAAGTGTTATTACCGATTGATGACATTATGTGGGGTGACCCGTATTATCATCCAATCTATGAAGCGGCCGAGCGTCATGATTTGATGCTCGGCATGCATCATAATGAACCACCTATTTATTTTGGAAAGTGGCCACGTTATTTTATTGAATGGCACACGTTAATCCCAACCGCACACATGATGCAAGTCACAAACATGGTCTTTAACGGAGTGTTTGAAAAATATCCACGACTGAAACTGATGATGATTGAAGGCGGTTTTACTCATGTGCCTCATTTGATGCGGAAAATGGATCAACAGTACAAAGACTTACGCCATGAAGTGCCTTGGATCAAGCGAATGCCAAGTGACATTATTAAAGAGCATATTCGCTTTACAACTCAGCCACTTGAAGAACTAACAAAGAAAGAGTTCTTACAGCTGATCGATCAAATGGGAACTGATGAACTTATTTGCTTCTCGACTGACTACCCTCATTGGGACTATGATTCACCATTTGAAGCGTTACCTCCTAACCTTGACGAGAGCTTACAGCGAAAACTTTTTTCTGAAAATGCTAGAGCTTTTTATCCGAAGCTGCCCCAAATCAGAAAGGAGGATGCTTAATGAAACAAGTCATTTGCAATGTTACGGATCTTCAGCCAGGAGAAATCATGGAAGCTGAATTTGACAGAAAAAGCATTGTCGTTTGTCGCACAATGGATGGTGAATTTTACGCATTCCTTAATCGCTGTATTCATCAAGGAGCTCCATTATCAAAAGGAATGTTATGCGGAACCTCTATCGATACAGATCAAGTCGGAGAATATGACTATCAACGCGAAGGCGAAGTCCTAAGGTGTCCATGGCACGGCCGCGAATTTGATGTAAAAAAACGCGGGTGTATGCTAGCAAACTCAAAATATAAATTAAAAGATTTTAAGGTTGAAGTTGAAAATGAACAAGTTGTTGTGTGTAAATAAATCAACTAGGAGGACTGATCAGTGATTACGAAAATGTATATAAATGGCGAATGGGTTCATTCCCAATCCGGACAAACAAGAGACATTATCAACCCATATAACCAAGAGGTAATTGCGGTTGTTGAAGAAGGCAGCAAAACCGATGCCGAGATAGCTATTGTAGCTGCAAGAAAGGCGTTTGATAAAGGGGAATGGAGTCATACGTCAGCGACAGAAAGAGGATACATCTTATTTCAAGTAGCGGAAAAGATCAAGCAATACAAAGACGAGCTAGCTGAGCTAGAAACATTAAATACAGGAAAAACTCTCACTGAAAGTGAAGCGGATATGGATGATATTGCAGCCGTGTTTCAATACTTTGCAGGGTTAGCAGATAAAGACGGCGGACACGTCATTGAGTCCCCTATTTCTGATTCAAGTAGTCGAATTGTTCGTGAACCAGTAGGGGTTTGCGGGCAAATTACACCGTGGAACTATCCATTATTACAAGCAGCTTGGAAACTGGCACCAGCTCTTGCAACTGGAAATACGGTTGTTATAAAACCAAGTGAAATTACCCCTTTAACAACAATTAAAATGGCAGACATTTTTGACGAAGTAGGGATTCCCCCTGGTGTCATCAATGTTGTCTTAGGACCAGGAGAAAGTGTTGGTGCAAAGTTAGCAGAAAGTCTCGATGTTGACCTTATTTCATTTACAGGCGGAGGGACAACCGGTCGAAAAATAATGCAAGCAGCTGCGATTAATTTCAAAAAAACCTCTCTTGAATTAGGAGGAAAAAATCCCAATATTATCTTTGCTGATGCTGATCTTGATGTTGCTATTGATTACGCGATGAATGCCGCGTTTTTCCATGCAGGCCAAGTTTGCTCAGCCGGATCGAGGTTGATCGTACACGAGTCGATCCATGATCAGTTTGTTGCAGCACTCGTTGAAAAGGCAAGCAAGTTACTCTAGGGAATGGGTTTGACGAAAAAACAGAAATGGGACCTGTTATTTCAAAAGAACATATGGAAAAGATCGAAAAATATATTGCATTAGGAGTAAAAGAAGGTGCAACAATTGCAGTTGGTGGAAAACGCTCCCCTCTTCCTGAGCTTGCAAATGGGAATTTTATTGAGCCGACTATTTTCACAAACTGCGACACGAGTATGCGGATTGTCCAAGAAGAAGTATTCGGTCCTGTTGTAACAGTTGAGACATTTTCAACTGAAGAAGAAGCCATTCAACTCGCAAATGATAGTGTCTACGGCTTAGCAGGAGCGGTTTGGACGCAAGACTTACATTTGGCTGAGCGCGTCGTAAAAAAATTAAGAATGGGAACGACATGGATCAATGACTTCCACCCTTACATCCCACAAGCCCCGTGGGGAGGCTATAAACAATCTGGAATTGGACGAGAACTAGGATCCATCGGCTTAGAAGAATATACTGAAACGAAGCATATCTATCAAAATAGTAACCCGAAGCCATTAGGTTGGTTTAAATAGTGTTATGGGTTGTTTTTGAGAAGTCATGAACTAGCAATAACGTACGTATCACACCTGACTACTTTAGATTAATATAACACTATCATGAGTTAAGCGTAGGTCTGGGGTTTTTTATTGAGGTGTAAGAAGCCGATGTTCCTTCTGGGACGGTACTGACATACGGCTTCTTCCCACCATATCTAAAAAAGAAAAACGATCCTACTATGAGAATCGTTCCAAAACATTCCTATTTAATAGCTTTACTTACTTTCAACTTCTTCCCTTTAACCGTCGTATTTTCCATCGCTTGTAACACGACCGACCCTTTACCATTTAAGATATCGACATACGTTAACGTATCCTGAATAGTAATAATCCCAATATCATCTGCAGTTACACCTGGAATCTTGGCAATGGTTCCAACAAAATCAACTGGTCGAAGCTTTTTCTTTTTACCTCCAGTAAAATGAAGCTTCATAATATCTTTATTAATACGTGCTGTTTTGTTATTCTTTACAATTCGACGTCCACTCATTTTTTCGTCAAACGCACTTTTAGCGCTGATTACTTCGTGCTGACTTGGTATTTCTAAAGGTGTTATCTTATAACCGATGTATTTCTCAATAGATTTTACATATTTGCTCTCACTTGCTGTTGCAAACGTAATTGCTTTTCCTTTATTTCCGGCACGGCCGGTTCTACCCGTTCGATGAACATAGCTTTCTTTTTCTGTCGGAACATCATAATTAATTATGAGAGTCACATTATCAACGTCAATCCCTCTAGCAGCTACATCGGTTGCAACTAGATAACGAAAATCGCCATTTCTGAAACCATTCATCACCGCAAAACGGTCTTCTTGCTCTAATCCTCCATGGAGCTTTTCACATGGATAGTTAGAATCCTGTAATTCTTCAAATACTTGATCAACATGTTCTTTTGTGTTGCAAAAAATGATACAGCTATCAGGATTTTCAACGATGGTTACATCTTTTAGTAGAGCAACTTTTCCTTCTTCTCTCACGTCAATAATCCGGTGCTCAATCTTACTCGCCGTTCCCTCAGTTGCTTCTATCTCAATATGAAAGGGTTCTTTCATATACTTATGGCAGAGAGCTTCCACATCTTGAGGCATCGTAGCAGAGAAAACCATAGTTAGTCGGTTATCCGGTAATTGTTGAATAATTTTTTCCACATCATCAATGAAGCCCATATTTAACATTTCATCTGTCTCATCTATAATCAGGTACTTGATCTGATCTAAACTTAATGTTTCTCTTTCAATATGGTCCGTCACTCTCCCTGGAGTCCCTACAACGACATGTGTTTTCTGTTTCAACTCTTCTTTTTGTTTTGCAAAAGGCTCTTTCCCGTATAAAGCCATCGCCTTAATTCGTTTAAACCTTCCGATATTTGTGATATCCTCTCTCACTTGAGCAGCAAGTTCTCGCGTCGGAGTCAAAATCAAGGCTTGTGGCTTTTTCTCTTCCCATTCGATCATTTCACAAATAGGTATTCCAAAGGCTGCAGTCTTCCCACTCCCTGTTTGTGATTTTACGACAAGGTCTTGGTGATCGATTGCTCTAGGAATCGTTTTTGCTTGGACCTCAGTTGGAGAGCTAAATTTCATTACCTCAAGGGCTCTTTTTATCTCATCGCTTATTTGCAATTCTTCAAAATTTGGCTTATTCATGTGCAACCTCTTTTACTGGTTATTGTTTTTATATAGGTTCTCTCAAGGAATTCATCATATGCAAACCAAATAGAAGAACCTATTTTTACATACAAAAAAAAGGACCCTTACTAGAGCCCTTTCCCTTATTTATGCTTTGTTAACGTTGACAGCTTGTGGTCCACGTTGACCTTGCTCAACGTCGAATGTAACGTTTTGGCCTTCATCTAATGATTTAAATCCTTCGCCTTGGATAGCTGAGAAATGTACGAATACATCGTCTCCACCTTCAACTTCAATGAAACCGAAACCTTTTTCTGCGTTAAACCATTTTACTGTACCTTGTTGCATGTGTATAATCTCCTTGTGTGGACGAAGCCACTTTTTATTACTATTGTTGCTCAAATGATATCAAAGGCGAAAAGTTTAAATACTAATTCGTAATTTGAAACAGCCCGAACAAAAATAACTTCTTAAATATAGCATACATTTTTTTATAAAGCAATCAATTACTTGTTAATAAAACCGACTGAATAGAAAAATTGATCCTAATTAGTACCATCCTTTCAATATATCTTTTAAATATATGATAAAATTAAGGCATAGATAGATGTCTCATCAGGGAGAGAAAATATGTTCAGTTTCGATAATTACTTATTTGCCCTACTTGTCGTGTTAGTTCCCGTATTCGTGTACTATTCTTACTTTTATAAGAAGGAATACACAAATGAGAACTCTTTATTATTCGGAATCCTATGTTGTATATCCATTATTCTTTCAATGACTTATCCTCTTGAACTTAGCATTGGACACATCTATGATTTACGGACCATTCCATGGCTCCTCGCCTTTCTTTATGGTGGACTTAATATGGGCATTCTTGCAACAGCATGTGTCTTTATTTATCGACTAATCATTGGGATTGATTTTGGTCTTTTTATCACTTTATTTGCATATAGTACGTCTGCCATTACGGTTCTAATGTATTTGAAGAAATATAGGAATTTTAATTTGAAGGACAAACTAAGAACAAGTTTCATTTTAACCTTCATTAATACGCTGCTTGTCTTAGCTGGTTTATCGCACCCTTACCGCAATTTAGAATTTATAAACCTCCCTATGTTCTTGACCTATTTTATTGTCTCTCATTTGGTTACTATTGTGATAATGATTTTCATCATAGAAACCTTACGTGAGGCTGAACAAAGTAAAGTGAAACTCCAACAAGCGGAGAGAATCAAAGTCATAGGTGAACTAGCTGCATCTGTCGCACATGAAGTACGGAACCCCTTAACGGTCGTGAAAGGTTTTATCCATATTTTCAAAAACGAATCGAATCTAACGACATCTCAAATTAGCTCTCTTGAATTAATGGATTCAGAATTACAAAGAGCAGAAAAAATCATACATAATTATCTATCTCTTGCAAAAACGAACACAACCGACTTAGAAAAGCTAGACGTGATTGATCTCGCTAAAAATGTCATTGGTGTCACAGAATCGTATGCTCTATTAAAAGGAGTAACGATCATAAATCAATTTCAAGGTTCATATTATGTAACGGCTAACCGTAGCGAATTGAGTCAAGTATTTTTAAATATTATAAAGAACGGCATTGAGTCGATTGATGGGAAGGGAACGTTGACTTTGAGCGCATCCAAAACGAAAGGCTATGCTCAGATCGACATTACCGATACAGGAAAGGGAATGAGTGAAGAGGAAATCCAACGCTTAGGCACCCCTTTTTATACAACAAAGGATCAAGGCACAGGATTAGGGACGATGTTTTGTTATAAAACTATTGGTCACTTACAAGGGGAAATAAAGGTAAAGAGTAAACTTAATGAGGGTTCAACCATTTCGATCTTGCTTCCGTTGTGTAAGGACTAATTGCAAAAAAGCTGCTCTTTTGAACTTCTTTAGCCCGCTATAACTAGTTCATAGCGGGCTACCGATGTGTACAAACTTCATCTATATAACCTATTTTTCTTAAAGCTTTTCTCCATTACTTCCAATCACGTTTTTATACCAATCAAAACTCTTCTTCTTCAAACGCTTATTTGAGCCTTTGCCTTCACTATCTCGATCTACGTAAATAAAACCATAGCGTTTTTTTAACTCAGCCGTTGAAGCACTAACTAAATCAATCGGTCCCCATGATGTGTACCCAATAAGATCGACCCCGTCACCAATGGCTTTTTTCATTTCTGCAATGTGAGCTCGTAAATAGTCAATACGGTAATCATCTTGAATGGTTCCATCTTCCTCGACATTATCGACAGCGCCTAACCCATTTTCGACGATGAAAAGTGGCTTTTCATAGCGATCGTATAATTGGTTACAAACAGTTCTTAAGCCAACAGGGTCAATTTGCCAACCCCACTCTGATGCCTTCAAGTAAGGGTTTTTGATCCCAGCTAACAGATTACCGGATGCTTGTTGCTTCATGTGCTCAGGGTCTGTACTTGCCACAAAGGACATATAATAGCTGAAGCCAATATAATCGACTGTATGTTCGCGAAGGATCTCTAAGTCTCCATCCTCGATTTCAATCTCGATGCCGTTTTCAATCCAATAATTTTTCATATAAGAAGGATAGTAACCTCTTGATTGCACATCTGAGAAGAATAACGTTTTACGATCCTGCTGCGTTGCAGCAAACATATCCTCCGGCTTTGATGTGTATGGATATGTGATCATCGAAGCAATCATACAACCAATTTGTAAATCAGGGTTGATTTCGTGGCCTGCTTTCACGGCCAATGCACTTCCTAAAAACTGATGGTGAGCTGCTTGGTAAATATCTTGCTCATTTTTGTTCCCATCTTCAAATACTAGTCCGCCACCAGTAAACGGCGCGTGTAACAACACATTGATTTCGTTAAATGTCATCCAATACTTCACCTTTTCGTGATAGCGCTCGAATAATGTCTTTGCATAACGCTCGTAAAACTCCACAAGTGTACGGTTCTTCCAACCGCCATATTCCCTTACCAAGTGCAAAGGCATTTCATAGTGAGAAATTGTAATCACTGGCTCAATATCGTTTTTTAACAATTCATCGATCACGTTCTCGTAGAATGCTAATCCCTTTTCGTTTGGATGTAGCTCATCTCCGTTAGGAAAAATACGTGTCCATGCGATCGAGAAACGGAACGCCTTAAAGCCCATTTCGGCAAATAAAGCGATATCCTCTTTATACGTGTTATAAAAATCTATGCCTTCATGATAGAGATTATAATCCTTCATGGAATAATCCGGTGGACTCATAATACCATTCGGAGAAACGTCAGCCGTTGATAAGCCCTTCCCATCCGCTTGAAAATTACCTTCTAATTGATTTGCCGCTACCGCACCACCCCATAGGAAGCCTTCTGGGAACTTTGCTAATTTACTCATCCTTTTCACCTCTTATTTTAATCTAAGTTCTGTCCATTTGATTCAATCACTTGCTTATTCCAATGAAAGCTTTTCTTTTTCAGACGCTTTAACGAACCATTTCCTTCATTATCTTTATCTACATAAATATAACCATAACGTTTTTTCATTTCTCCCGTGGAAGCACTGACAATATCGATTGGCCCCCAGCTTGTATACCCGATGATCTCGACTCCATCTTCAATCGCTTCTCCCATTGCATCAATATGCTTTCGTAAATACTCAATACGGTAGTCATCGTTTACTTCGCCCTCTGCGTTCACTTCATCAACAGCACCTAACCCATTTTCTACAACAAACAAAGGTTTTTGATAACGATCGTACAATTGATTTGCTGTGATACGGAAGCCTTTAGGATCAATCGTCCAGCCCCATTCTGTTTTTTCTAAGTATGGATTCTCGATAGATCCAAAGACGTTCCCAGCGGTTTGATTCTTCAATACTTCAGGATCTGTGCTCGTTGCCCTACTTGCATAATAACTAAAGCCGATGTAATCAACGGTATGATTTTTTAATAGAGCTTCGTCTTCGGCTTCCATCTCAATCGTAATGTAATTCTCTTTAAAGAAACGTTTCGCATAACCTGGATACGCTCCGCGAGATTGTACATCGATAAAGAAGAACGATTCACGATCCTTTTCCATCGCGTCCATAACATCGTCTGGATTACACGTGTACGAATACGTCATGCCTGCTGCAAGCATGCAGCCGATTTTTGCATCTGGATTGATTTCGTGACATGCCTTTACCGCTAAACTACTTGCAACTAGCTGATGGTGTGCTGCTTGATACTTGATTTGCTTTTGATCTTCCCTTTCTTCAAAAACAAGTCCCGCACCAACAAAAGGCAAGTGTAGAAGCATGTTGATTTCGTTGAACGTCATCCAGTATTTCACTTTATCTTTATATCTCTCTAAAATCGTCTTCGCATACGTTTCAAAAAAATCTACTAACTTACGACTTCTCCAGCTTCCATATTTCTCGATGAGATTAACCGGAACATCAAAATGAGCAATCGTAACAACAGGCTCAATGCCATGCTTTAATAATTCATCAAATAAGTCATCGTAAAATTGTAAGCCTGCTTCATTCGGCACTAAGTCATCGCCATTAGGGAAAATACGAGCCCAGGCAATCGATACACGCAATGCTTTAAAACCCATTTCGGCAAAAAGAGCAATGTCCTCTTTATACCGGTGATAAAAGTCAATCGCTTCATGAGAAGGATAAAATTCACCTTCTAGCGGTGTAAAGTGATCAAGCTTGCCTAACATTACATCCCAACGTTTCTTCCCTGTTGGCAACAAATCTACTAACGTTAAGCCTTTCCCATCCTCTAGATACGCACCTTCTGTTTGATTGGCAGCGATCGCACCACCCCATAAGAAATGTTCAGGAAATTGATAAGTAGACATAACAACACTCCTCCCTATTAAGAGAAACCAGAAGGAAGGTAAATGATGGTACCTTTTCCTTCTGGCTTCCGTTAAAGTTCTTATTTAATTAATGTGATTAAACTGTCACCATGTTTCACTTCTTTTTCTTCTGTTGTCATTAAGTTATATCGATCTGAATTCGTGACAATGACAGGTGTCGTAATGTCAAACCCAGCTCCCTGAATACCCTTAATATCAAACTCAATTAGAAGTTGTCCTTTTTCCACTCGGTCTCCTTGTTGAATATGAGCCGTGAAAAACTCACCTTGCAGTTGAACCGTATCCATTCCTACATGAATTAATAATTCTGCTCCATTATCAGAGATAATCCCAACAGCATGCTTTGACGGGAATAACGCTGAAATCGTTCCTGACACAGGTGCGACTAGCTTACCTGCTGTCGGTACAACAGCAACCCCATTACCAAGCGCCCCTGTTGCAAACGCCTCATCTTTCACTTCCTTAAGTGGTAATACCTCTCCATAAAATGGACTTGAAACGACTTCTCCTTTTACTTCTACTGCGCTGTTAATTGTTGTTTCTGATACTGGTTCTACAGGAGCTTCAGTAGCTGCTACTTCTGATTGCTCAAGCGGAGTTTCTTCTTTATTTACCCCACCAAATAAATACGTTAAGACTGCTCCCAATGCGAAGGCAACAACCATAGCAATTAAAGCACCCCATACGGTCATATCAAGACCATTTGGACCAATAAATGATGGGATCATGAAAATTCCAAGGCCGCCAATCATATACATTTTTGTACCAAAGAATCCGATGATTCCTCCACCAGCACCCGCAGCGATACAACTAATAATGAATGGTTTTTTCTTCGGTAGGGTAACCCCGTAAATTGCAGGCTCTGTTACACCAAAGATACCTGAAATAAATGCTGGAATACTAAGTGATTTTAATTTTTTATTTGTTGTTTTTAGATAAACTCCAAGAACTGCACCAATCTGTGCAAACGAAGCTGCAAACATCATTGTTAATACTGGATCAGCACCAAATGTTGATAGGTTGTTAATAGCTACTGGAACTAGACCCCAATGTAGTCCAAACATAACGAATACTTGCCAGAATCCACCGATAAATACACCTGCAATAATTGGACTTAACTCATATACAAACACCGTTGCTTGGCCAACAATTTGTGCAGCCCATGTAGCAATTGGCCCAATGATAATAAATGTTAATGGTACAAGAACAAGCAATGTAAAGAATGGAACTAAGAATGTTTTTACAACATCAGGAATAACTTTCTTAAACCAATTTTCAATCTTCGCTCCAAAGTATGTTGCAAGAATAACTGGAATAACTGAAGAAGCATAACTCATCAAAATAACTGGAATTCCAAAGAATGTTACATACACAGGAGATTCAAACATCGTTCCTGCAAATAAAACGTAAAGGGGGGCACCTGTCATCAATGTATCAACCGCTGGATACACTAACGACGCACCAATGGCAATCCCGATAAATGGCGATCCGCCAAACTTCTTCATCGCCGTGTAACCTAAGAAGATTGGTAAGAAATGAAACAATGAATCCCCAACGATATTTAAGATTTGATACGTTCCGTCCGTTGCTTCTAACCATCCAACTGATAAAAATAATGCATTGAACCCTTTAATCATCCCTGTAGCCGCTAGTACACCTAATATTGGTGTAAAGATACTTGCGATAATGTCAATAAAGCGACTAAAAAGGCTACCTTTATCCTCTTTTGCGTCTTCCTCATTTTGCTGCGACTGATCAGCGAATCCGCCAACAGCAACAACCGCTTTATACACGTCAGGCACATGATTCCCGATAACTACTTGATATTGTCCACCACTTTTCATAACGGTTACAACATCATCCATATTTTTTAAAGCCTCTGTTTGAGCTTTGCTTTCATCTTTTAATTTAAATCGTAATCTTGTAATACAATGAACAACACTTTTCACGTTCTCTTTCCCGCCAACTTTTTCAATAATTGACTTGGCTAATTGTTCGTATTTCATGACTAACCCCCACTTTCTCATTTATCTTTCGTATTTTTGTAAATAAAAAACCTGATCCGATTAAGCGCACAGAAAATAACATTTGTGCTTCTCATCAGACCAGGTTAAGCCCACTTAAGGTAACATTCCTAGGTAAAATATAAAGTTTTGACTAAAGTAACGCTTTCTTTTACTAGAAAAAAATGATTGCTGTTGCACTGAAACTTTGCTTACTCTTCCTCAGCTTTGCTGATAACGCTGTGTAACACGATGAATATGCAGCGTCAAATAGATGATTTCATCCTTCGAAATCTCCCACTTATAGCTCTTTTCTAGGTACACTTTAATCTTTTCACTGCACCGAAAGGCTTCAGGATATTTTTTATTCAGCTGTCCATAGAGGAAATTGTCTTCAGTTTCCTCCACTCGCTCTTCCCTTACAAACCTCATCGCGAAAAAGCGCAGATGAGTGAGAAAGCGTTCATAGTTAATGGAACTTTCATCTAATTCCATTCCGAAATGGTACTTTACAATATTTAAGATATTATTGACCATTTCTGTCACTTGGACAGCTTCAGCCATATTTTCACCAGATAACTGGCTATTGACTAAATGAAGAGCAATCGATGCCGCCTCATCTTCACCAAACAAGATTCCTGTTTCCTCTTGAATAATAGCTAACGCTTTCAAAGATACTTGAAACTCAAGCTTATAATGTTTTCGTATTTCCCATAAGAGAGGATTCTTTAAGTGAATTCTCTGCTTATGCCTGCTAATGGCAAAACTAATATGATCCGTTAAAGCCACATACAGATGATCATCCAATTTGTATGGCAATCGCGATTTAGCATAATCTAAAATCTTAGACGATATATTAAGATATCTTTCAGAAGTATCGTTTAACAGCTTCGCTAACTTATCAGAAACACCGTGTTTTTCTAACACAAAGGTTTTCTCGATTTTGGATGTATCAATTGGTTCCCCGGCCTTTTTTTGAAAGGCAAGTCCCCGTCCCATCACGACAACCTCTTGGTTTTGTTCATTATTCGCTATTACGACATTATTGTTAAACACTTTTTTTATCTTCATCATCAAACCCGCCCTACTTCTGTTTTGTTTCGGTCAGTCTGTAAAAAGGGTATAAAAAAAACCCAACCTTGTATACAGAATACCCCATAAAGAGCCTCCGAAACAAACTTAGGTTTTGCCTGCCGAACAGTAACAATCCGTCTAAGAAAATATTAAATTGAAATCGCTTACTAACTTTATACCATGACAAAATAATCATTGTCAACAACCTTTCAAAAAAATAATTTTTCATTTTTTCAAAACTAGTTTATCCATAGATATTATAGAGTCATACAGAGGAGAAAACTATGAAATTAATCACAACAGATATGGATGGGACATTATTAAACGAAAAAAGCGAAGTTAGCCCAGAAAATGCAAAAGCAATCCGAAAGGCTCAGGAATTAGGGATCGAAGTCGTGATCGCAACAGGTCGTTCTTATAAAGCTGCGGCAAAACCCTTAATAGAAGCAGGCTTATCTTGCCCAATCATTTGTTTAAATGGAGCACAGGTTTATTTAAAGAACGGAGAATTAATTCGTAATATCGCATTAGACAAGGAAGCATGTAGAAAAATTGAACTCGCGTGTACGAGTGAATCAAGCTATTTTGAAATCTTCACAAGTGCAGGAGGCTACTCTATCAATCGGGATGCATTTATTCATATATTAGTTGATGTCATGAAAGCCCATTATCCTAACGTTGAAACAAACGTCATTAAAGAAAAAGTAAAGCAACGTTTCCAAGATGAAAAGATTCAAACCGTCGATGACTTTGATCATATTTTCAATAATGACGAAATTGATGTCTTTAAGTTCCTTACCTTTTCTTTAGAAGATGATGCCCTGCAAAGAATCCGTGAACAGTTAAAAGATGAACATGATCTTACCATAACCTCATCCGGTCACCAAAATCTTGAATTTAACCATCGTGATGCCAATAAAGGAGCTGCTCTTGCTTTCTACTCTAGCAGACAAGGAATTGAGCAACAGGATGTCATGGCCATTGGCGATAATTATAATGATTTTTCGATGCTTGAAATAGCTGGGCTCAGTGTCGCAATGGAAAATGCGGCTTTAGGCATTAAAGAAACCTGTGACTTCACAACAAAAAACAACTCTGGACACAGGGTCGCCTTTGCGATTGAAAAAATACTTAAAGGCGGTATCAGAAGACTGTTCGGTAAGGCCTTTACCGCTTCAAATGTGGAATTGCCAAAAATAACGTTTACAAAAATCCTTGCTAGCTAAAAAAAACCATGTTATAGTTATCGCAAATAAACAAACAACCCATTTAGGATTGTAACTGTTCACACAGGCAAAACCTAAATCACGTATCTATGAGACTAGTATGTCTTCCCTACGTGATTTAGGTTTTTTTATTTTATCCTAGTGAATGAGTATTCATTTTAAATTTAACATGGAGGTTTTCTTTATGACGAACTATCAATTTCCCGAAGGATTTTTATGGGGCGGTGCTACGGCTGCCAATCAAGTAGAAGGTGCGTATCTTGAAGACGGCAAAGGGATGAACCTGGCAGATGTGATGCCAGGTGGAAAAGTCCGTTTAAATGTCATCTCAAAACCCGGATTCGATTTTAAAATTGATACAGAGAAATACACGACATATCCAAACCACGAAGCGATCGATTTTTATCATCGTTACGCAGACGATATCGCATTATTTGCTGAATTACGATTTAAAACATACCGTATGTCAATCGCTTGGTCTCGTATTTTTCCTAAAGGAGACGAGCTTGAGCCAAACGAGGAAGGCCTAGCATTTTACGACCGTGTATTCGATGAGTGCTTAAAGCATGGAATCGAGCCAGTCGTGACGATCTCCCACTATGAAATGCCTTTATATTTAATTACAGAGTATGGCGGTTGGAGAAACCGTAAAGTGATTTCATTCTTCGAACGTTATGCCATCACTTTATTTAACCGTTATAAAGACAAAGTAAAATATTGGTTAACTTTTAACGAAATCAATGGTGCTACACATCTTCCTATTATGAGCCTTGGGTTCTCCCCTGCTACAGAAGATGTTCGTCTACAAGAAAGCTTCCAAGGGTTACACCATCAGTTTGTTGCGAGCAGCTTAGCTGTTAAGGCTTGTCACGAAATCATTCCTGGCTCACAAATTGGTTGCATGTTAATTTATATGCCTGTATACGCGTATGATTGCAATCCACAAAACGTCCTACATGCCATGAAAGAAGAACAAATCTTTAACTATATTTGTGGTGATGTTCATGTTCGTGGGGAGTATCCTGCCTTCTCCAAGCGTTTCTTTAAAGAAAATGACATTAACATCAAAATGGAAGATGGCGATTTAGAAACACTTAAGCAGTACCCAGTTGACTTCATTTCTCTCAGCTATTATATGTCTCGTACAGAAAAGAAAGAGCTAACAGAAGAGGAAAAAGCGTCAGGAAACCTCATAGCTGGTGTGAAAAATCCACACCTTAAAGCAAGTGACTGGGGCTGGGAAATTGATCCAACCGGACTACGAATTGGCTTAAATCAACTATACGATCGTTACCGCGTCCCTCTTTTTGTAGTAGAAAACGGCCTTGGTGCATACGACACCGTCGAAGAAGATGGTAGTATCAATGATGATTATCGGATCAACTACTTACGTGAGCATATTAAAGCGATGGGTGAAGCCATTGAGGACGGCGTTGAATTAATAGGCTATACAGCTTGGGGTTGCATCGATCTTGTTAGTATGTCAACAGGTGAAATGTCTAAGCGCTACGGTCTTATTTATGTTGACAAGCAGGACGACGGCAGCGGTACCCTTGAGCGTAAGAAGAAAAAATCTTTCTATTGGTATCAAAATGTGATTGCGACGAATGGAAAGGAATTAGAATAAAGAAAAAAGCAGAGATCAAGAGTCCATGTGGCTCTTGGTCTTTTTCATGCGCAAGCAGGTACTTGTTAAGCCCTAAAAATAGATTTCAATAATTTCCATAAATACTGGCTCCTGTCACCATTCACTAAAAAAATAAGTAGACTCCCCCCTCTGAGACAGTCTACTTATTTATTTGTTTAGTAGAATCTCGGATAATTAATTCGGAATCAATGACTATAGATTCAGCTGTGTCCCTCGCTTTTTTGTTCGAGCTCGTTACTGCTTTGACTATATCTAGTATCATCTTTGCAGCACTTTCACCCATCTTACTTTTAGGATGTTGAATTGTCGTCAATTTAACTTCCGTAACATTGGCCATAAAGGAATCATCAAATCCTACAATCGAAATATCTTCAGGAACTTGAAGATTTTTTTCTCGAATAACATCAAGCAGTCTAATTGCTAGTTCATCATTATAACAAACAATAGCAGTTGGTACGTCCTCACCTACCGATAACTTCTCCTGCAAAAATTCGACTGGTTTCGTTTCTTTCTCTTCGGAACTATAGATTACGATATTACTCGGATCAACGAAGACCCCGTGCTCACGGTGTGCTTTAAGAAATCCCTTCATCCGTTTATTACCTTGTATATCATCCGTTTTAAAGAATCCAATAATATTGGTATGTCCCAATTCAATGAGATGCTCTGTTTGAATATAGCCACCCTTCTCATCATTCATCGTAATGCTAAGTGGATCTAATTCATCATAAAAAGCATTGATCATAATATATGGGATATTTTTCCTTTCTAAGTTTAGATAATAATTAATATTTGGATTAAATAATGCACTTTTAGTTGGTTCAATAATAACACCATCAAAACGCTGTGTTAAAATTTTTTTTAGTGCCTTTCGCTCGTTTTCATGATTATTATTTGTGCTAAATAAACTAACATGATACCCGTGCTGACATAGATAAGATTCCGCTCCTCTAATGATAGACGGAAAAATATAATCGGAAATGTACGTCGTGATAATCGCAATACTCTTTTGATTACTTGCATTCGTACTTGCTTCAACTTCTGAGCGGTCTACACAAAACGTCCCCGCACCCTGCTCTCGATATAACCAGCCTTGAGTGACGAGTTCACCAATAGCAACGCGGACAGTATGTCGACTGACATCAAATTGTTTCATCAATTCACTTTCTGAATAAATCTTTTGATGAGGTTGGAATGTGCCGTCAAGTATTTTAGACATAATCGCTTGTTTTACGATATTATATTTTGTTTCGATATTCATTCACCTCCATAACGCGCAGCTCTCTTCATTATAAATGAAACTTTAATACTTAGGGTAAAGAATACAAAGGAAGTAGAGATTTAATTCTCTTAAACCTCTACTCCATTGATGCTATCTTCTCCAAATTGCTTCGTTCCACTTTAATTCATTGCGAAATTGTCTTACTTTCGTATCCTTATCGATGACAACCACTTCTATTTTTGCCATATCAGCAAAATCGTATAATTGTTCTGTCGTTACATCAAAAGAAAATACCGTGTGGTGTGCACCACCAGCATAAATCCAAGCTTCTGTAGCTTCACTTAATGATGGTTCCGGTTTCCACAATACTTTAGCTACTGGTAAATTAGGTGTCTCAATCGTTGGCTGTTCAGCTTTAACTTCATTAATTACTAGACGGTATCTACCACCTAGTTCTATAAGTGAAGCATTCACTGCATCGCCACCTCTACCATCAAATACTATACGTGCCGGATCCTCTTTTCCACAGATACCTAGAGGGTTAACAACAATTTTAGGTTTAGAAGCAGATACAGTCGGACAAATTTCAAGCATATGTGAACCAAGAATCAATTCATTACCAGGCTCTAAGTGGTACGTATAATCTTCCATGAAAGAAGTTCCTTTATTACCTGAAATAATTTTCATTAGGCGTAGTAATGCAGCTGTTCTCCAGTCACCTTCACCGGCAAATCCATATCCTTCTGCCATTAGACGTTGCGCAGCTAGCCCTGGAAGTTGCTTCATCCCATGTAAATCTTCAAAGTTTGTGGTAAAAGCATTGTAATTTCCTTTAGACAAGAATGCTTTTAAACCTAACTCAATACGTCCCTGCTCAAGGATGGAGTCTCTAACCGCTCCTGGCTCACTCGCTTCTGCTGGGAGCTCATATAATTCACTATACTCTTTATAAAGTAAATCTAGCTCTTCATCAGTTACTTTGTTCATCTCTACAACAAGATCACCAATACCATAATAATCTACTGTCCATCCAAATTTAATTTGTGCTTCAATTTTATCTCCATCAGTTACAGCAACGTTTCTCATGTTATCACCAAAACGAGCAACGCGAATATTCGGACCTTCTGTAACACCTACAGCTGTTTTCATCCAGCTAGCTAATTTTGTTGTTACATCTTTGCTTTGCCAATGTCCAACAATCACTTTCCTTGAAACATCCATACGAGTTCCAATAAATCCGTACTCTCTGTCACCATGAGCTGCTTGGTTCAAGTTCATGAAGTCCATGTCGATATCATCCCATGGGATATCACGGTTAAATTGGGTATTCAGGTGAAGCAATGGTTTTTGTAGAGCAGTTAGTCCTGCTATCCACATTTTTGCAGGAGAGAAAGTGTGCATCCAAGTAATTAAACCCGCGCAATTTTCATCTGCATTTGCCTCAATTACTAGTTTTTTAATTTCATCTGCAGTTTTAACAACAGATTTGAATACTATATTAAAAGGAAGGTCTCCTTCTTTATTTAACCCTTCTACAACTTCCTGTGAGTTGTTTGCTACTTCGCGTAATGGTTCTTCTCCGTATAAGTTTTGACTTCCAGTAACAAACCAAAATTCATAAGGTCTTGTTTGTAACATTTGAATTCCCCCTAAAATTTAATAATAGAATCATTACTCACGTACAATCGTTTCATGACATGATAGGCTTCGTGCGAAATCGACGTATGCATATTTAATTACTTAATTCTCTCCGATTGCTTCTGCCCATAATATGCATTTCCACCATGCTTTCTTAAATAGTGTTTATCTAACAACGCTTGATCCATCGTTTGGATTTCCGGGTTAATTTGATATGTGTGAAAATTCATTTTCGCTACTTCTTCTAAAACAACCGCGTTATGCACTGCTTCATATGGATCTTTCCCCCAATTGAATGGAGCATGACTATGTACTAGTACACTAGGAATCTGCATAGGGTCAATTCCCTCAAATGTTTCGACTATGACATTCCCAGTTTCCAGTTCATACTCACCTTGTATCTCTTCTTCTGTCATTCTTCTCGTACAAGGTACGGTACCGTAAAAATAATCCGCTTGCGTTGTTCCTAATGAGTGAATGGGTTTACCCGCTTGGGCCCAGCCTGTTGCCCAAGGAGAATGTGTATGAACAATCCCCCCAATGTCAGGAAAATTGCGATAAAGAACTAGATGTGTGGGTGTATCAGATGATGGTTTTAAATCACCTTCCACAATATTCCCCTCTAAATCTAGTACAACCAAATCCTCTATAGTCAACTCCTCATAAGGAACTCCACTTGGCTTGATAACCACTAATCCTTTCTCTTTATCGATACCGCTTACATTTCCCCAAGTAAAAGTTACCAAACCATACTTAGGTAAAGCTAAATTCGCCTCTAACACCTGCTTTTTCAAACTTTCTAACATTAGTTATTCACCTCTCCTTACAACCAACTACTAACTTGTACGTATATCTTAACTTCTATAATTAAATGCTAACGTAATTTGTACGTACAATCAATAAATATTTTTAAAGTAGGGAAGAAAATTGCGTAATCTTTCTATAGTTTGTCATGGTAGCCTGAGGAAAACATACGTGTTTGTACAGTCCAGTAGCAACAAGTATTCAAATTCAAAAATAGCAAAAAAACGACAGGGAAAAATCTATCCCCTGTCGAGCTGTAATTCTCTTCCTATTTATTGATGATTCTCTACTGCCGCTCTTTCGATGGAAAGTCCGTTCTTATAACGTTCCATAAATTGTTCATAACCTTCTATATCTTTCGGGTCAGGAGACACTGTCTTCACTGCTTGATCTACAAATACGTTCTCGTTTAAATACTCTTCCAAAGTTTCTTTTTCCTTTTTGTTAATCATATACGATCCAAGCAGGGCAATCCCCCATGCTCCGCCTTCTCCTGCAGTTTCCATAACTGAAACAGGAACATTAAAAGCAGCGGCCAAAATGCCTTGTCCGACACCTTCTGTTTTAAATAATCCGCCATGACCTAAAACTTCATCCAGTTTTACATTTTCTTCTTTAAGCAAAATATCCATACCTATTTTCATCGCACCAAATGCTGTAAATAAATGCACTCGCATAAAATTAGCAAGATTGAAATTACTGCCTGAAGAACGTACAAACAATGGACGCCCTTCTTCAAAGTGGGTCATATGTTCACCGGATAGATAGCCATAAGATAATAGGCCGCCCCCATCTGGATCTCCTAAAAGGGCTTGCTTAAATAAAGTTTCAAATAACTTATTCGAGTCAACTTGAATACCTATTGCAGCTAAAAATTCTTCAAATAACCCTACCCATGCATTCAAGTCTGAAGAACAGTTATTAGAGTGCGCCATCGCTACCAAATTTCCTGTTGGTGTGGTCACAAGATCAATTTCAGGATAGACTTTGGACAAATCTTTCTCCAATACAACCATTGCAAATGCAGAAGTCCCGGCAGAAACATTACCAGTACGTTTTGCTACACTGTTTGTAGCAACCATACCCGTTCCTGCATCACCTTCTGGCGGACAAAGCGGAATACCAGCCTGCAGATTGCCGGTAACATCCAGAAGTTTTGCACCTTCTTCTGTAAGCACACCAGCGTTTTCCCCCGCTACCAAAACATTTGGAAGAATCTCCTCCAAGTTCCATGATAGGTTCTTAGGGACAACCAATTCATTAAACTGATGGATCATTGTTTGATTATAGTTCTTCGAGTTCAAATCAATCGGAAATACTCCAGATGCTTCTCCAACTCCCAAAACCTTCTGTCCTGTTAGTTTCCAATGAACATAACCAGCTAGCGTAGTAAGGAAATGAATGTTACCAATATGTTCTTCCTGATTCAAGATAGCTTGATACAAGTGAGCAATACTCCATCGTTGAGGAATTTGATAGTTAAACAGTTCTGTCAACTCTTTCGAAGCCTGTTCGGTAATATTGTTACGCCACGTACGAAAAGGTACTAAAAGCTCTTCATCTTCGTCGAACGCCATATAGCCATGCATCATTCCACTAAAACCAATTGCGCTAACTGTTTGCAAGGTGATACCATACTGCTGTCTCACATTATCAGCCATCTGTTGATAGCTGTCTTGTACCCCCTCCCAAACTTCCTCCACACTATATGTCCAAATATGATTCACATAGCTATTTTCCCAGACATGGCTACCAGTTGCGATCGGTGCATGATCTTCACCAATAAGAACGGCTTTTATTCGAGTTGATCCAAGTTCTATTCCAAGTACTGTTTTCCCACTTTGAATTGCATTTTTCACATCAAGACTCATATAATTTTCCTCCAATAGATTAATAATTTAATAACCTAAATCCGTAACCGCTTACATAATCCGTGTAATGAAACCACTTAGGTGATGTTATATCAAACTCTATTTCCCATTAATCAAATTGACTAGCCTTAGATTACCAGCAAACCTTTTCTAAAAATGAATCAGAAAAATCTTGTACGTATATATATACGATTTCAACCTTCATAGTACTACAACTGGTACGTACAATCAAGTGCAATCTTGTTGTGAATGGGACAGCCTCCTCTGGGTCTTGTAAATCAATTAAGAGATCACCTGACTCATTCATTGCTACTAAAAAATAAGCGTATCATGATATAAACTATACTATCTTTACTGCTTCATTCCCTTTCACATTCAAGGACAAAGTGATGAATTAAATAAAGGGTTTTGTATATACATATAGAAAAGCTTAAAAGGAGATGTATAAGTGAAAGAACTTGTGAATCTTTATTTCTATTAAATCCCCGTAATCGGGAAGCGTTCCCTTACAAAATTCTCATCCACGGTTCGCTCATTGAATAAAAGAAAACCCTTTCATAAACTTCCACTATAATCATAGTAAGCTATCATTCCATCTATGGTTTCTACTATGATGGTGTTAACAAAGGCGTTCTAAATGATATTTTTTTGAACATAAGTCATTCTTCTTTACTTTAGCTGATATTTTATTATAATGATTACATAAGAATAATTATTGTAATTTAGTATGTATTTCTTACGACTAGTTGCATAATTATCTACTACTATATGTAGTTAAAAAAGGAGGAGTAACATATGGACACTAAAAACAATACTACCACTGGAAAATGCCCGTTTTCACACGGCAGCGCTACTAGTAACAGCTCTACTGTTACAACAAATAAAGACTGGTGGCCAAATCAATTAAACTTGAATATTTTACATCAGCATGACAGAAAAACGAACCCTATGGGTGAGGACTTTGATTATACAGAAGAATTCCAAAAGTTAGATTACGATGCTCTTAAAAAAGATCTTCTTGACTTAATGACAGACAGCCAAGATTGGTGGCCTGCTGACTATGGTCATTATGGTCCATTCTTTATTCGTATGTCTTGGCACGCAGCAGGTACATACCGTACAGGTGACGGCCGTGGTGGCGGTGGAACTGGGAACCAACGTTTCGCACCTCTTAACAGCTGGGAGGACAACGGTAATCTTGATAAAGCTCGTCGTCTTTTATGGCCGATTAAGCAAAAATACGGTAACAAAATTTCTTGGGCTGACTTGCTTCTTCTAACAGGTAATGTCGCGATTGAATCCATGGGTGGTAAGACATTTGGTTTTGGAGGTGGACGTGCTGACATTTGGCATCCTGAAGAAGATATCTACTGGGGTTCCGAAACTGAAATGTTAGGTGATAACCGTTACACAGGCGACCGCGAGCTTGAGAATCCTCTTGCTGCCGTTCAAATGGGCCTTATCTATGTGAACCCAGAAGGTCCAAACGGAAAACCAGATCCAATTAAAAGTGCTCACGACATTCGCGAAACCTTTGGACGTATGGGAATGAACGATGAAGAAACTGTTGCACTTATTGCCGGCGGACACACGTTTGGTAAGGCACACGGCGCAGGAGATGCTTCGCATGTTGGACCAGAGCCAGAAGCTGCTCCTATTGAAGCACAAGGCTTAGGCTGGCTAAGCACTCACGGTAGTGGTAAGGGTGCTGACACCATCACAAGTGGGCTTGAAGGTGCTTGGACGGCTAACCCAACAAAGTGGGATAATGGTTACTTTGATTTATTATTTGGATATGAATGGTGGCTGACTAAGAGTCCTGCAGGCGCATATCAGTGGATGGCTGTAGACCCAGATGAAAAAGATCTTGCACCAGATGCTGCAGATCCATCAAAGAAAGTTCCAACGGTTATGTTCACCACTGATTTAGCATTGCGTCATGACCCAGCATACGAAAAAATTGCGCGTCGTTTCCATGAAAATCCGGAAGAGTTTGCAGATGCCTTTGCTCGCGCATGGTTCAAACTACTTCACCGTGATATGGGTCCTAAAGCAAGATATCTAGGTCCAGAAGTTCCAGAAGAAGATCTTATCTGGCAAGATCCTGTCCCAACTGTTGAGTATGAATTAACTGATGTAGATGTAGCTGAACTGAAAGAAAAAATCCTAAATTCAGGACTTACAGTGAGCGAGCTAGTCACAACGGCTTGGGCTTCAGCAAGTACGTTCCGCGGCTCAGATAATCGCGGTGGTGCAAATGGTGCCCGCATCCGTCTTGCTCCACAGAAAAATTGGGACGTGAATCAGCCACAACAACTTGAAAAAGTCCTAGCTGTATTTGAAGACATTCAAAGTCAATTAGATAAAAAAGTAAGCATGGCTGATTTGATTGTACTAGGCGGTAATGCGGCAGTTGAAAGAGCTGCACAAGATGCAGGTTTTGATGTAACGGTTCCTTTTGCTCCTGGTCGTGGTGATGCTACAGAGGAGCAAACAGACGTAGAAGGCTTTGAAGTGTTAGAACCGGTCGCTGATGGCTTCCGAAACTATCAGAAGAAGAAATATAGTGTGAGTTCAGAAGAGTTGCTAGTAGACAAAGCTCAACTACTTGGCCTTACTGCACCAGAAATGACTGCACTGATTGGTGGTATGCGTGTTTTAGGTACAAACCACGCTGGTACTGAGCACGGCGTATTCACGGATCGTGTAGGCACACTCTCTAACGATTTCTTTGTTAACTTGCTTGACATGGGTGTAGAATGGAAGCCTGTGGACGGCGACGTATTTGAAGGTCGCGACCGTAAGTCAGGCGAAGTCGTACGTACAGCAACGAGAGTGGACCTTGTATTCGGATCGAACTCCGTGCTACGTGCCATTGCAGAAGTTTATGCTCAAGACGATAACAAAGGAAAGTTTGTAAATGACTTTATCGCTGCTTGGGTCAAGGTTATGAACGCAGACCGTTTCGACCTTAAGCTTAAGAAAACGGAACTAACAAGTAATTAAGTGTATAAGGAAACCGCCGTCGGTTTGGTTTGATTGACGGCGGTTTTTTTGTGATAGAAAACAAAAATTAATGAAAACAGAGCGTATTCATGTGAAACAAACATCGAATGTTTTTATTAGGAATTATATTATTATTGTTCCTTCAGTATATTCTCCTCTCATCCCACTCTAACATTGCTAAATACATAAACTAAAAAGGACTGGACCTTTCTAGGCTGACTCAGAGGAGATATTGGTTCTTCGGCGCCTTATAGAAAAAAGATTTTAAAAAAAAAAATACCAGATACCGTCAGTATGAACTTGATTCATAAGCGATACCTGGCCATCACTTGGCATTTAATTTTAGTTATATTATTCTTTGGTGAACTAAATGTAAATTAACTAAACGTAAGAAAAGTATTTGGGGCTTCCTTTCTTTATTCCACATCTTCAATTTTTACACTTAAGACATTATCTAAATTAACTATCTCTGTACTTGATACTTCATACCACCTGAATTTTTTAATTTGTTCCTTTATTCCCGCAAGTCCTCGTCCTGAAGCTAGTTCATAACACGCTGTTTTTCCATTTACATATTCAAATGTTATGTGAAATTTTTTAACCATTACTAATCATCTCCCTTTTATGTACTATATGTTCTAAATAGGGAAATAAGTTCTGTAGCAGAAACTGTTAGGTGAATTTTTTTATTGGGTTAAGGAGGAATTTTAAATGTATCGCAAGTTTCTGGTAACCATTGTTTGCATCATCCTGAAGAAACTCTCGTAAAGAAGCAATCATATAAAGCTGCTTCCCTTCAAACCGTAAAAAGCCTATGAATAAAAAAAATATCTTTATCCACAGGCCCAATTTCCTTCTATTACCTTTACTTACCCAAACGGATACATTCTTGGAGTCTCTTGGTTTGATATCCATTTTACAGTCGTAAACTCTTCAACCGCCCATTCTCCACCGTGTCTTCCTATACCAGAATTCTTCTCTCCACCGAAAGGGACCATTGGTTCATTGTTTACTGATTGATCATTAATATGAATCATTCCCGTTTTGATTTGTTTTGCAACATTAAACGCTCGATCTGGTGATGATGAGAAAACAGCACCACTTAACCCATATTGAGAGTCATTGGCCACTTTAATTGCCTCTTTTTCATCTTTTACAGGAATAATAAGGGCGATAGGACCAAAAATCTCGCTTTGGGCGATTTCCATTGTATTCGATACATCTGATAAGACAAAGGGTTCCACAACTTTTCCAACGATCTTCCCTTCAAGAGCGACTGTCACTCCTTCTTCAATGCCTTTATTTAATAAAGCTTTAATCGTATCAACTTGCTTGTTATTAATTAACGGGCCTATCACCGTATCTGCATCAGACGGATCACTCGCCTTTAATTTAGATGCTTTTTCTACGAATCTGTCTACAAAGTCTTGATACACACTTTCCACAACGATTATTCGGTTAATTGCCATACAAATCTGGCCTTGATGTAGGAATTTTCCGAAAATAGAAGCTGTAGTTGCTTGTTCAAGATCTGCATCATCAAGCACGATGCATGCATTATTGCCTCCTAATTCAAGAGAAACTTTTTTTAGATTATATCCGGCAATTTCGCCTACTTTTCTTCCTATTTCAGTTGAGCCCGTAAATGAAATGATTTCTGGAATCGGATGGTCAATAAACGAATTTCCTATATCTTTACTAGAAGCTACGATGACACTTACTAATCCTTTAGGAACCCCAGCATCCTCAAACACCTTTGCAAGAAACAGTCCTCCTGTAATAGGAGTATCTAAAGATGGCTTGATCACTACACCATTTCCCGTTGCGATAGCTGGTGCTAACGAGCGCATCGTAAGGGACAACGGAAAGTTCCACGGAGTAATAATACTAACAACCCCTAAAGGCTCCTTTAATACTGTATTTGTCTTCCCGGGAACTATCGAAGGAAAGGTGCGAGTTTCCATTTGAAAAGGAAAGCTAGCTGCTTCATTTACTAACGTAATCGAGGCAGATACCTCATTATTTGCTTTGATTCTTGTTGCTCCTCCTTCTTTTATTAATAAATCTACGATCTGTTCTCTTCTTTCTTCCATTAATTGTGCCGCTTTTCTAAGAATCTTTTCTTTCTCATAAGGATTTGTTTTCGACCATTCTTTTTGTACACGAGCCGCTTCTATGTATGCAGCATGAACATCTTGTTTTGTCGCCATTTTTATTTTCACGAGTTCCTCATCCGAATATGGATTTAAAACAGAAAGGATGTTAGTACTTGAACCTTCACTCCATTCACCTGCAATAGGACAAAGAGACCATTCTGTATAATTCACTTTACACACTCACCCCTTTTAAATATTTGCTGCACCCTTTTCCCTAAATAAGCGTAAGTGCAGCATTGATTCTAGACTGTCATTTTACTGAAACATAATTACAGGTTTTATCGCAGTGCCGTTTTTGGCATCTTCAGTAGCCTGATTTATTTCTTCTAATTTATAGAAGGAAATTAACTTATCAAATGGCAGTTTACCTTGTTTATATAACTCAATCATTTGTGGAATGAAAACTTGTGGTTGCGAGCTTCCTTCCACAACACCTGTTATCGTACGTTCTTGTCTGATCGTTTTAATATCTAGACTGACTTCGGTTCCAATAGGAGGAACTCCGATTACTGCACATGTTCCTAAAGATGCTAAGCAATCAACAGCCTGGCGTAGAACCTCGGGTCTTCCACTCGTCTCTAAAGAATAATTCACCCCAAGATTAGTAATTTTTTGAATCTCTACTAAACTATCACTCTCAGAAGAATTGATAGTATGAGTAGCCCCCAGCTCTTCTGCTAGTTTAAGGCGACTATCGTGAATATCAACAGCAATAATGGTCGTACAGCCAACGACTTTGCCAGCCATGATTGCACTTAATCCAACTGATCCACAACCGAATACAACCATGCTCGAACCCGGCTCAGCCTTCAATTTATTGATCACGGCTCCACAACCCGTTTGGATGCCACAACCAAGGGGACCTAGTATCTCAATCGGAACATCTTTTGAAACCTTTACGATATTTCTTTCTGAGGCTATCGCATAATGAGAGAAACTGGACTGACCAAAGAAACTTGAGATGTCCGTATCTCCGACTGACAAACGTTTCGTACCATCGCTCATGTTGCCACCAAAATTCAGGTGGAAAAAGTTTACACATGCATAGGACTGTCCGTTCTGACAATTCTTACACGTTCCACATGAGCTAAAAGTAAGTACAACATGATCCCCAGGTTGAACGCTAGTGACACCTTGACCAACTTTCTCAACAATACCAGATCCTTCATGCCCTAAAACGATAGGGAATGTAACCGGAAATTGTGCATCCCTTACAACCAAATCGGTATGGCATATCCCTGTACCTGCTATTTTCACAAGCACTTCACCAGATTTCGGAGCACCTATTTGAATGTCTGTAAGGTGAAACGGTTCTCCCTTTGCTAATGTAACAGCCGCTTTTGTTAACATCCTACCACTTCCTTTTTCTAAAGAGATTGAAATTGGACTAAGGCTTTAATATCCTCTCCCGCATTTCATCTACCAATTTATTTAAATCAGATTGATCACTTTCACCGTTAATGACTCCCTTTGTTTGTTCTAAAACGTCCTTTAAGAATTGTACAAACATATCATTGTCCTGCTGGAACAGCTCGTTCCACAATTCATGCAACTGCTCTTTATAAATTGTGACATCTTCATGGTTCGCTTCGCGTTTCTCAATTTCATCAATTACCTCGAATACTTGTGTACTCCACATCTCAAAATCAAACATATGGGCCTCCTTTAGTCGCTTTCAATTGTTTTTAATCAAAAGAGTTTATAAGCTCTTGATGATGTTGCTCGGCTTCATCCGTCCAAATCCCTTCTTCTTTAAAATATTTGATAGCCCCATCATGATAAGGAGCAGAAGGAACCGGATTGAACATATCCTCTGGCGTTAGACCTTCAAACCAACCAAATATTTTCGGTAATTCTTCATGTTGTTCCCATAACGTTTTGGTGATGTCATAAACGGCTTCTTCAGATACATGTGTAGAGCTAACTAATGTCACACCAAACCGATAAATAACCGTATCTTCCTTAATAATTCCTCCGTTAACGACTACCGGTTCAAGAGATGGTACAAATTCTTGCATTTGTTTTATTAGTTCATCTTTCTTTTGATCTAATTCACCAGGAGTGACATCTGCATAATTTAAAGCTTTTATTCCAATTGCATTATCCATTTCTAGAAATGCCCCTTGTGATGGGTTTCCTGTAAAGACAGCGTCAACTCTTCCCTCTCGCAATGCATCCATTCCGGCATTGTTATCTGCAATCGTAACTAACGTAACGTCATCACTTGTTAACCCAACAGAGGCTAGTTGAGCTTCCAATAAGTATTGAATGATCCATTCCCCGTTATACCCTGCTGCGATTCGTTTCCCTTTTAAATCACTCAATTTCTCTATACCTGAATCTTCCCTTACCGTGTAACCACTCATATTAAGCATCCCTACTGAAGCAATTGACCGTATATTTTGGTACGCTTCATTAAACATCCCTTCTCCATTAACAGCCCAATAAACATTTGGTTCTTCCGATACGCCAAAATTCACTTGGTTGTCATTTAGTAAAGGTAGCCACTGAGTTGCCCCCACATAAGGACGGACTGTCATATTTACAGAGGAACCTTCGCTTACTACACTTGCAATCGCTGACCCGACACTATTAAAAAACAAACCAGAAGGATTCGTGGCTACACTTAGATTAGAGTTATCTGTTTCACCTGTAGTTGAATGACTTCCCCCACATGCTGTTAAAGCGAATGCACCTACACCGAGCAATAGAGCCATTGTTATCTTTCTTAAAAGAGATCTGGCTATTTTATTCATGATCAACCTACCTACCTTCTTAATTTATTTGTGCTTTATTATTAACAACCAGAGCCTTTTGGTTCGCTTTTCTTTTTACGTACTCTAGTATGAATACGACAGATGCGATAATACACCCAGCTAGATTTAACCCTAATCCTAATTCAGGTAGTAGAACGAAGGACGCTGACAAAATTAATAACACTCGCTTTGGCCAAGTTAAATGATCAAATAAATATCCAGCGACAGCTACTGACAAAATACAGACAGCAAGAGTGGTTAATACTATCGCAGAAAGAACACTCGCTATATTCACTTCTTGAGACGTACTCAATAAAATACTAGAGTTATAGACAAATACAAACGGAATGATATACCCCATAATCCCTAACTTCGTTGCTTCAAACCCAATCTTATGTGGACTCTCTTTTGCAATAGGAGCTGCAGCAAAACATGCTAACGCAATAGGTGGGGTAATGTTAGACATCGTTGCAAAGAAGAACACAAAGAAATGAGCCGCAATCGGTGCTACACCCAATTCTACTAATGCTGGTACAACCAACACGGCTACGATTGCATAAGCCGCAACAGCTGGCATCCCCATCCCCAAGACGATACAAACAATCGCACTAGCAACTAACAACGCAAATAAACCGTATTGCCCGAAATTGGTTATGACCTGAACGAGATTGAATCCAAGTCCAGTGATGGCAATAACCCCTACAATCAATCCCGCAGCTGCTAAAATGACACCAATTTCTAACATTGTTTTTCCTGTATCTTTAAAAATACCTATGGCCTTACGGAAGATATCCCGCCGTATTTGTTTTTGTAAACTTAGAACAATAACCGCTATTCCCGATGCATAGACTCCTGCTGTTGCTGGTGAGCGTCCTTGCACAAATAGGACGTATACTAAAAACACAAAGATAGGTATGATCAACCACGCCTTTTTTAACACTGTCGCTCGATCTGGCAAGTCTTCCCGTGGAATTTTTTTAATATTGTTCTGACCAGCTTTTAAATCTACTTGAATGAATAAAGAAACATAATACATTAGGGCAGGTACAATGGCTGCTAGTATGATGACTTGATACGATACTCCTAAGTTCTCAGCCATCATAAAAGCGACAATCCCCATAATAGGGGGAGTAAGCGTGCCACCCGTTGAGGCCACCGATTCAATCGCCGCTGATTGAGAGCTGCTATAACCACTTCGCTTCATGAGAGGGATGGTCATACTCCCAGTTAACAACACATTAGCAACTGGATTTCCTGTAATACTTCCTACCGAAGCAGACCCAACCACAGAGGCTTTGGCAGGACCTCCCCTAAAACGCCCGAATAGAGAAACAGCGATGTCATTAAAGATGTCTCCACCTTTTAAATTAAGTAACGTTTGACCAAAAAGGATAAACGCAAAAGCCATCGTGGCCGCTAAATATAAAAGGTCTAACAAACTATTAGCATCTAGATATAAATAATTTAGTAATTGATCATACGATGTCCCTTGTCCCTTAAATGCCCCTGGCATATATGGGGCCACAAATCCATAACTTAAAAATGCTGCAACAATGACGACTAAGGACAAGCCAAACATTCTTCTTAATGCTTCTAGAATTAATAAAATGACGATTCCACTTAAAAGGATACGAGACGGAGTAATGACCGAAAATTGATAGAGAATGGTAGGATAAAAAATAGCGATATACATCCCACCGTAAAGTCCCATACCAGACATACACCAGTCATACCATGGAATGACCGTTCTAGAAGATCGCTTCGTTGCAGGTATACCAAGAAAAACTGCTGCAAGAACTAACCCCATAAACCAACCTGCATATTGTTGTTTCATGATCGATATGCCAAAGAAGTCAAAAAAGGACAAAATGAATAAAACACCGGATAGGGGGATCAGGATTAATAACATACTCCAGAGGGATGCCTGCCCCCCTTTTAATTCCCTAAACTTTGACACCAACTCGTTGCTTTTTTCCACATATGACACTCCTTTATTAACAAATATATGGACTTAAATAAGAGAAGAATTTAGGGTGATAGACTAAGAAGGGGATCTAAGTAAGAATTTTACTAGCATTTAGCGGCCTAGCCCTTCTCCCCCTGTTACTCTTAGAACCTATAACGTTCACCTTATTTTTTACGCCTGACAAAACTTCCTCATTATTACTAAATCATTAAGTCAAGTTCAAAACTTCATAACATTCGTGCTTTCCCTTAATCGACCTTCCTAATATTCTTCTAGTTACCAACTATTATGATGAAAATGTACTGGGGATCGGAAGCTAATCCCCAATACCCTTCGATTTGATTAGATAATTGGTAATTGCCCCACTCTCTTAGCACCTAGAAGTTCTAAATCTTTCATCATAATTCTGATCGTATTTTCAAGGCGTGTGCATTGAAGTTCTAAAATGTTACGACGTTTCTTGGCATCGCCACAATATTTTTTCATAATCTCTTTCCCTACGGCAATATGCCTTGGTTCATCAGCAACCACACTTTTTTCAATATCTTTAAGCAGTTCAGTTGGTAATAAGCTATACGTGATACTTTCTTCCGGTTTAAGTGTTCCAAAGCCAAATAGATAGACCAAAATAGGCTCACCTGTCAGTTGCAGGTTAACGGCGATTTCTGCAGGATCATCGTAGTCATTTGTCAGTTGGAATTGTTTAATTACTTCTGGACTAACGTCATAATCTTGTAGTCTCGGACTTCCACCATAATGCTTACACCAGCGCCCCCATGTACGTTGATGCTGTACTTCATCAATAATTTGTTGAGCTAGACGAATACGAATCCCTATATCTTCAGGATTTTTTTCTAACATGACAATTTGTTTTGAAGGTGGATGCACCCCATTATAAAATTCTCGCCACGCTAACCTAGCACAAAATTCAACCAAATTATCTTTTCGTGTTTGTTCATCAAGCTCAAATGTTTCCCAATGTTCCTTATGAAAAAAGATTTCTGCAAACATTTCTGACTTTCCAATTATTTTCTCCACAAATTCTTTTGGTGTCCAAGCCATTAATTCCTGATCAGATAACTCTTGTAACTTTGGTAATTCAACAGCAACAGCCATTTCCACAACACCCTTTCTAGTAATAGTCTAACTTTCTTCCTTTTTGGATAAAAGTTGGTAAAAAATCATCATACGCAATCGAAAGAATCGAGGTTAGCAAACGCTTTCATTTTAATCGAAAGCGCTCGCTAACACTTTTAAATAGTAGGTTTTCACTATTTCCACTATTTAAATCTTTTCTATATTCTGACACTTTATTTCATTGAAGGCAATAGATTTTAGACTCCGAAAAAAGTATAGGGTATACACTTTTTCTATACTATTAATTAAATTTGAAAACTAGTTGTATCGTGGCATTGCTTTTACCATCTCAACAAACTTTTCCGTACCTAAATGAGAAAAGCGGTGTTCCTTTAATACAATGTGAATAGGTCTGGTAATCTTCACATTGTTTATTTTCACTTCTATTAGCCTCCCTGTCTCTAATTCCTTTTCCACAGCCATTCGTGAGACAAAAGAAATGCCTAGACCATATTCCACTGCCGTCTTAATCGCTTGGGTTGTTTCAAGCTCGATATAACTTGAAATTTTCTCAAGTAAATTGTGTTTTTTTAACTCTTTTTCTACTCGGACTCTAAATTCCGAATTGGCAATTCTTCGAACAATTTGTTCATTTAATACCTCAGGAAAATCAATCATGTCTCTTAGTCGCCAAGGATGCTCTGGTCCTACAATTAAAATAAGCTCATCTTCAGTTAACACCTCTGTCTGAAATCCCTTATGGTCAAATTCGCCTTCTACAATTGCAATTTGAAAGAGATCTTGTGATAGGCAATCGATTATTTTCTTTGTATCGCCGATTTTTAAAGATAACTGTGCTTCAGGATACTTCTTTTTAAATTCACCGAGTAATTTAGGCATAATGTACTCACCCACTCGCAAAGAAGAGCCAACAGGCAACGTAAATTGATTTTCCTCATTCATTCGTTTCATTGTTTCAATAGATGAATTAAATTGATTAATAATAGACTTAGCAATAGGATACAAATTTCGCCCTGCTTCAGTAACCGTCAACTTATTTTCCTTTCTCTCAAATAAGGGCAAACCATAAAAGTCTTCTATTGCACGAATTTGTCTTGTCACACTTGGTTGTGAAACATAACTAGTTTGCGCGGCTTTACTGATACTCTTTTCATCTACTACTAAACAAAACATTCTTAAACTTTCAATGTTAATCGTTCTCCAACTCCCTTTCATGTAGTACATATCGATTTATCTTATATAAACAGTGAGTAATTCGGAATGTATAGCAGAAATTCCTTCTTGAATTACAATAATTAGTTTGGGGAACAAACTTAGGAAAGACTTAATGGTGATTAGCTCACTAAGGATAACGGAAGGATGTTTTGTTTTGTGAAAAATAATAGAGGAAGGGATTTATATTATATAAAAGGAATTAGGATGATTCTCGGGCTACATCCGGAAAATGCCAATAGAACCATCCTTTTTTTATAGATTTACTTCTACGACAAAGTTCCTCCACTCCTCTAAATTTGATAATCCAATGTGGCGACAATCAAGTCTTCTGAATGATAGTCAAATCCTTTTTCCTTTACTACTTGTTCAATCGTCGGGTATTTGATTTCGTCTTTATACTTTTCGGTCCATCCTGCTTTCTTGACGGTATCCCGTATAGCTCCTTTCATATTGGCAAAGACAAAGGTTACGCCGTACTCTTTTCGATAGGAAACAATCAATTCTTCTAATGTGCCAACTGACACCGTGTCCATATCATTTACTCCTGCCATATCAACGATGATCCACTTTGCTTTCGGTTTTCTTTTAAGATAAGCTTTTATTTTCTCTTCAAAAAAAGCAATATTTGCAAAGTGTAGTGATGAATCAACACGAATTAACAATACGTTTTCTATTGTTCTAGCTTTAGGATATCTATTCGTGTCACGAAAAGCATTTTCTTTTTTGACGTAGCCTAATTCAACAATATTAGGCCGTGCACTCTGCTTCACTAATAAAATCAATGTAAAAGCAGCTCCAATAATAATTCCCCACTGAATGCCAACAAATAATGTGACGAAAAACGTCGTGACCCAGATCCACCCTTCAAACGGTTTTACTTGAAAAAGATGCCTCATTTCTTTCAAGTCAATTAACTTGTAAACGGCAACCATTATAATGGCAGCTAGGATGGCATTTGGTAAGTAGTAAAAAAAGGAAGTAAAGAAAAATAAAGTAACCATTACTAACATCGCTGTGATCATAGAAGCCATTTGTGTTACACCGCCGGCTTGATAATTGACTGCGGTTCTAGAAAAGCTTCCATTAACCGGAAATGAATGAAAGCAAGCTCCAACAATATTTGAAAGGCCTAAAGCTCTTAATTCCCGATTCGGATTAACTTTATACTTTTCTTTGTTTGCAATAGCCTTAGCAATTGCTAATGATTCCATGAAAGCAATAAGTGAGATAGTTAGGGCCATTGGGAATAATAGCTGCATGACCTCGATTGAAAGAGGTGGCAATGCGATGGCCGGAAATCCTTGTGGAACGTCCCCAACTATTTGTACTCCAGAATGATGTAGTCCAAATACATAAACCATTGCAATTGATAGTATGACAATAAGTAAGGCACCTGGAATTTTAGGATTTATTTTTTTAAAGAGCACAAGTCCTAGCATACTACCAATCCCTATTCCTACGGTTAGCAGATGAACGTCTGATAGATGTTGAAAGACCTCAGTAAACAATACATGAATTTGCAAATAGTTCCCTGCCTCAATTCCTAGTACATGTTTCAACTGACTTAGACCAATCACAATAGCTGCTGCAGAAGTATAGCCATTCATAACAGAATGGGGAATAAATTTTACGATAAAACCAGCTTTAGACATTCCTAGTAAAAGTTGAATCGCCCCAACCATTAAGGCTAGTATTAATACATAGGAGATATACTCTGAGGAGCCTGTTTCGGCAATCACCGAAACACTCGAAAACACAAGCAATGAAGTGATGGCGACAGGGCCAACAGATAAATGTCTGGATGAAGCTAACAAAGCATAAATGATTAACGGAATCGTAGAAGCATATAATCCCATAACGGGAGGCAGTCCTGTGAGCATCGCATATGCCATCCCTTGAGGGACGAGCATAACAAAAATGGTCAAACCAGCTATCAAATCACGTTTAAAGGAATGCTGATTATATGAAAGACCTAATATAGACAATTTTTTGGGACTCATAATCCTATTCCTTTCTTTGTTTTCTTCTATAACTTAGAACATGTTCGTGAACAAAAGACACCGTCTTCCCCAAAGGAGGGAGACGGCATTTTACTTTTCACTTACATTTCTTTTGCACTCAAATTTGGTACCGTAACAAACTTTCTAACCTTTAGTTCATACAGCAATGTAGCCACAATTAGAACAAAGCCGATAATATCAAACAGAATGCCCACATTAATCAAAAGAACCGCCCCTAATAACAGCATGGACCTTGAAATCAATAAGACTGGTTGCTTTATATACCCTTCTAAAGCAACAGCTAATGCATAAATTCCAATCAACGCTGTAACCGATGCCAGTAAGATCGTTACGACAGTGCCTTGGAAAATAAGTGCTGGACCGTAGACAAACATAAACGGAACAATAAAGGCAACGGCTGCTAATCTACAAGCTGTGATTGATGTTGACATTGGATTTGTTTTTGCAATTCCACTTGCCGCATAGGCTGCAATTGCAACTGGAGGCGTAATGCCTGATAGAACGCCATAATAGAAAATAAACATATGAGCTGCCATACTAGGTACGCCTAACTGTGTGATAGCTGGTGCTGCTAATACCGCCAAAATAATATAGGATGCTACCGGCGGCAAGCCCATACCCATGATAATCGATGCCACCATAGTTAATAGAAGCAATACAAATAAATGGCCTCCAGAAAGTTCAATTAATATTCCAGAAAATCTTAATCCCATTCCCGTCATGTTAATAACACCGATGACAATACCTGCGCACGCACAAGCTGCTGCTACAACTAGCGATAGCTTCATGCCCTGAACGATTGCTTCTTTCATATCATAGAAGCTCATTCTTGTTTCTTTCCGTAATAAGCAGACAAGAGGTACAGAAACGATTCCCCAAAATGCTGCTTCTGGCGGTGGCAGTTGAGGTCCGATTAATAGAAACACTAAAACTAACAGTGGAAGGATTAAGTGTCCTTTTGTAACTATCATTTCTTTTAAGTTTGGAACCTTATAGTGATCTTCACTATTTTCTCCCATGCGAGTAGCTCGTAAGTCTACCATAATAAAGATGGCAATGAAATATAACAAGGCGGGGATTAAAGCCGCTAAAGCAACTTGAATGTATTCTACTTGTAAAAAATCAGCCATTAAAAAGGCAACTGCTCCCATGACAGGCGGTAACAGCATTCCCCCTGTTGATGCGACTGATTCAACTGCCCCTGCATATTTAGCTTTATACCCACCGCGCTTCATTAAAGGAATAGTTAAGATTCCAGTTGTCGCTACATTTCCAACTTGACTCCCACTAATGGAACCAAATAGGGCACTTGAGACGATGGAAACTTTAGCGGCTCCCCCTCTGAAACGCCCTACTAAAGAAAAGGCTAAATCGATAAAAAACTTCCCTGCTCCTGACTTTTCTAAAAATGATCCGAACAAGACGAATAACACTACATATGTCGCCGAAACACCTAGTGGGATGCCAAATACCCCTTCATTTGATAGGCCAACTTGAGTGATGATTCGCTGCAAGCTATACCCAGAATGAGCAAATAGCAAAGGTAACTTCTCACCTACGAAAGCGTATACGAGAAATAGAGCAGCTAATACTGGCAAAGCCCACCCTATAATCCTTCTTGCTGCTTCTAGCGTTAAAAAAATACTTAATACCCCAACGACTAACATCGTTGTTGTAGGAGAACTAAATGCCATGGATAAATCAATAAAATACATATAAATATAAACCGCTATAAAGATGGAAGCACCTGTCAAAAGTATATCGGTAACCCAAGCTATTTTCCCTCTCGTTGATAAATTACCTTCATTATTTTGCTTTTTCATAAAAGGGTAGATTAAAAAGATGAGTGCTAGGGCAAAGCCTAGATGAACACCCCTCTGCTGCATAGAAGGGAATATTTGAATTCCACCAGCGTACAGGTGAAAAAATGCCAAGAAATACGCGAGAATTACTACGGCCCTTGTAATTATTTTTTGTAACATAATCGACTACACTCCTCACTTTCATTGTCAGAAGTTCATATAGAGGTACGGATAGAGAATTCCTGCTCTTGGCACCTATTTTCGCTGTATGTGTTCATGAAGTTTATTGTTGAACCTCTATGCCATGATCTTCAAAGTATTTTAATGCACCTGGGTGATATGGAATGGTCACACCTTCTGTGACGGTTTCCGGTACAATATCAAATGTAGGATGAATGTCTTTCAAACCGTCAGTGTTGTTCATAATCGTTTCTAAAAATTTATAAACCATTCCATCATCTGTCTGTTCGTGAGTTATATAAATGGAGTAAAACGCCCCAATCGTTATATCTTCATCTTGTCCTGGGTACGTACCTGCTGGTATATCCACCGATGAGTAATATGGATGTTCAGATTCAAAGGTTTCCATGATGGAAGGATCAACAGGAATAATTCTTACATTTTCTGTTTGAGCAATTTCTCTAACAGTCGGTGCCGGAATAGCTCCCATTAAATAACCTGCATCGACACTCCCGTTAGCTACTGCTTCTTGAATTTCTGTAAAGCTGCTAAGCGGCAGTGGTTGATAATCGTCTTTGCTCACACCATGAGCTTCCATTAAATCTTCTAGTAATTCCGTCGGAGGTGTACCAATTGCAGCAACACCGACTCGTTTTCCTGCTAAATCTTCAAATGATTGAATAGGAGAATTCTCACGTACGACTAAATGAAGCGCATTGTAACTCAAATACCCGATTCCTCTTAAATAGTCATGTTCGCCTGGAACTGGTTCTAACACTCCATTAAATGCTTGGTCAGCACCTAATGCGCCAATTCCACCAAAGGCCGGCATTCCTAGTTGATGACGTTCAGACATATACTGGACAATTTCCGATGTTCCATTTGTTGCCTCAGTAGCAAAAGAAGCTCCAGGAAGCACTTTTTCATTATTTAATATATTCGCCAAACCTGCACTAACAATATAGTTAATCCCACCCGAACCCGGTGTGTACACAGGAACAATCCCTGAGAAACTATCTTCTGTTTCCTCTCCGTTGGTAGCTGGTTGGCTTGAATCTCCACCTCCGCAGGCAACTAACATAACTGAAATAAATATGAGAGAAAATATTCCAACTGAAGCGCGTTTCATTCAATCATCTCCTTCATTGATTAATAGAATTAGTCCCTATCCTATGTTAATAACTTGTAAATCCTCTGGAACAATCACTTCCCCGGAAAACTCAGCAGAAGCCTCTTGAAGTGCAATTCGCCCATCCGCTTCAGGTAAAAAATGAGTAAGAACTACTTTTTTTACATTGGCTTTCTTTGCAATAACCCCTGCCTGAGTGGGACTACAATGTTCCTTCTGAAGCTGGTCCCAAATTTTCTCTAAAGCTTCACTTTTCTTACCAGTCGTCAGGCCTGCGTTTTGAACGAGTATATCTGCTCCTTCTGCAAGATGCACGATTGCTTCATTCGGTGACGTATCACTTGAGATCACAATTGCTTTCCCATCGATATCGAACCGAAAAGCGAATGTTGGAACATTATGAATCATACGAGCTGTAGTTATTTTGTAAGGCAATGGATTTTCTATTAATTCACCAGGTTCCTCAAACTCGATAACTTCAACATCACGGATCCCTGCTCCTGAACGGCCAAGGGAACAACGGTAATCAATATCATATGAATACATGTTCAAAATACTTTCGTGGAAATCCTTTGTTCCTCTAGGACCAATAATTGTCAGCTCTGACCTGCCCTGCCCCCAGCCACCTAGTAGAAACTGAGCGTAACCCATCGTGTGATCGGAATGTAAATGTGTAAATATTAAATACTTTATGGACTCGGGTTTAATTCCAGCTTTCATTAATTGAGATGTTGTCCCTTCACCACAGTCAATTAAAATCGTTTGATCTCCAACTACAAGTGCTTGAGCTGGCTGCGAGCGATTTAGATTCGGGCGTGGACTTCCTGTTCCAAGCATCACAACTGAAATATTTGACATGTGCTATCAACTCCATTTTCTAATATTCATTACGTGATTACTAACACTAACAAAATCTCCTATTACCTTTTGTTCATTTTAGATAGAAGCGCACAAATAAAAACGCTTACATTTCGACATTCATATTAATCACCCTTTAATTCATTTTGGATAAAAGTGTTCGTGAATTCATAATACATGATCCTTTCAAAAAAATAAATATAAATTTTAGAATTTTTTAAAAATAATACCTTATTCGTTTTCCTCCCTGCCAAACAAAGACGAAAATATAGAAACAGCTGCTCCAATAGAAGCATTGGATTGCAATGAACTTTCCTGAACGATTTTTACTTGTTTATTTAAAGTAATGTGCTTTAATGTTACTTCCTGTACTTTATCAAAGTACCCATTGTAACGTTGAATTAAAGGACCAGATAGAACAGCAACCTCTGTTTCAAGAAGATTAATAATATTGGACAGGCCGACACCGTAATAGTATGCAGAACGCATAACAGCATCTTCTGTAATTTCACGATCTCGATCTAACTGCTCAATTAGAGCAATCGTATTCTCTCTATACCAATTTAAGTCTCTTTCCTCAGAAAGATAGCTACTACCCAAATCTTTTAAAATAGCATAAAGGGATGTATATGCTTGCAAGCAGCCTCTTTTTCCACATTCACAAAGTTCACCATTTATATCTATAACCATATGGCCATATAACCCGACATTTCCATTATGTGCTCGTACCACTTCTCCGTTTGAAATGATTCCACACCCTATTCCCCAACTATTAATGGAGCAAAGAATATTTTTGTAGGCAGAATTTTCACCTTTATACTCGCCTAATGCAGCGAGTGTCGCACCATTTTCAAGCGTTACCTTTACTGGAAAGTACTTTTTCAATTCACTGACAATCTGTACATTTTTCCACCCAGGAGCAGCAAATGGCTCAGGTTCTAAAATAATCCCACGTACTCTATCAAGTGGCCCAATCGCCCCAACCCCTATACCTAGAAGCTCATCAACGGTAAAGTGATGAGTTTTCATGAAATTATCGATAATCGTAATTGTCTCATCAATAATAACTCTTGGAGTATGTTCTTTCGTCATTGAGATCGTAACCTGATCGATAAAGTCAAAATGGAGATTATGTAAAGATACTCTTGTAAACATCCTGTTTATATGTAATGAAATAATAAAGCCTAATCGAGCATTAATGTTATACAAAATCGGTGGACGTCCTCCATTTGATTCCCCGTAGCCAGATTCCACAATTAACCCATCTTTTTCTAAACGCTCAATAATACGGAACAATGTTGTTTGTTTCAAATTCGTCTTTTCTAAAAGATCTGTTTTTGTAATAGGACCATAATCATGGATTAATAAATAGACAGTTTTAAGTATTTGATGTTTCGGAAGCTCATCTTCTATAAAGGATTTCAACATGCTCAGACACCAACTTTAGCAAAGTAAATTTGTTTTATATTTTATCATTTTCAAAATTCCAATGTCTAGATAATATATTCAGAGTGTTTATGATGTCTGTATTATATCGGAATGCTATAATGTCTTTTTTCGCTCTTTCCAAGTCGGAAAACGTAAAGAAGAAATCAATCATGTAAACCCTCAAGCAATCCTATGCTTGAGGGTTTTACATAGATCCTTATTGTCATTTACTCGTTTTCGCTTCTAAGAAACAAGTTATCTTTTCTCTTCTACAACCGATATAATTTGAGCCTCTGCTCCGTATTCTTCTCGAATGGTTTTTCTTGCGTCCACAGGTGTTCTTGCGGTAACGGACTTAGTTTGTTTTTCTCCCTTTACTTCCATTTCCACAAGAAAGGATTTCGATCCGCACCTCATGTGGCTCCTCCTTTAATCGTCTCTTCGTACAGCTTTAATCATTGGCATCATCATGCTATCGACAATTTGCTCTCCATAAGCACGGTCAAAAGGTTTTCCTATAAATATACCTCGGTACATAATTAAGGCTGGCCCAATATCCGTTAGAAGATCCCATTCTGTTTCTGACAATTTATCCTGATCCTTTACAAAAGGTTTTACAATCGATTCGATTGCATGTTTCGTGCGCCAATAGAAATCCTTTTGAAGCTCTTCTTCTAATTGCTTATTAGAAGAAGCTGCCGTATGAATGGCCGTCATTGCATTTTGATACCTATTGTTGTCAAATTGAAAAATGAAAGTAAGCACATCTATTAATTGGTCACGCAACCGTTGATGAGTATCCACTCTTTCCCATAGCTTTTCAAAAGGGCAAATAAAAGCAGCTGCATCAATGACCAGTTCGATTTTGGATGACCACCGCCTGTAAATCGTCGCCTTCCCTACTTTTGCCTTCGCCGCTACTGCATCGATCGTTAACGCATCAAAGCCACACTCTGCTAATAAATCGAGTGTTGCTGTTAGAATCACTTCATTCCGAGACTTATCAAGGGGCCTCCCTCGTTTGCTTTCTTCTTGCTCTTTCTTTTGTATCGACATAGTGGTTCACACCACCTTTCACCACATCCTTTATCTTAATGGTAGTTTATCATCGAGCTCTTTTTTTTACAAATACGATACTCTTGCGTTTCGTATTTGGTGGTGATAAGATGATTTAGCGAAACGATGTCGTTTCGTATCTATGGATCGAATGGAGGAAATTTTAATGGCTGTTATAGCTCAAGAAAACACCGCAGCAGCTAAGGAGACAAATCAACCGACAGTTAACGTCATTCCTATTGTAGCTGTGCTGCTTTCTGGCGCATTTGTCGCCATTTTAAGCGAAACGATATTAAATGTAGCCCTGAATGCCATCATGGCGGATTTTGGGGTTGCGTCAAGTACCGTACAATGGCTTGTCACGGGATATATGCTCGTTATTGGTACATTAGTTCCGGTCTCTGCCTATTTTATGCAACGCTTTACGACACGCCAGTTATTCATTACAGCGATGTCCTTATTTACGCTAGGAACACTGGTCTCTGGATTTAGCCCAGTATTTGCAATCCTTTTAGTAGGCCGTTTAACTCAGGCAGTTGGTACAGCAATCATGATTCCGCTCTTAATAAACATCATTCTTACCGTTATTCCAGTTGAACGTCGCGGTGCCGCAATGGGAATGGTTGGACTTGTTATTATGTTTGCACCAGCCATTGGTCCAACTGTTTCAGGTCTTATTGTTGAAAATTTCACTTGGCGTTGGTTATTTTATTTCATTCTTCCAATAGCGCTTCTGTCTCTAATGTTTGGAATGAGAGTACTGACGAATATTTCTGAGACTTCAAAACCGAAGCTTGATGTCCTTTCATTTGTTTTATCAACGCTCGGATTCGGTGGGATTGTCTATGGATTTAGTGCAGCTGGTAAAGGGGTCGCTACGTTTGCTGATCCTATCGTGTTCTTAACTTTGCTTATTGGTTTTGTGGCACTTAGCCTATTTAGTTGGCGCCAATTAAAGCTTGAGACACCTCTTCTTGATATTCGCGTTTTTCGTTATCCAATGTTTTTATTAGGACTCGTGCTTGTCATGCTCATCATGATGACGATGTTTGCGATGATGCTCGTTATGCCGATTTATATGCAAGGTGCCCTATTATTCAGTGCTGTTTTGACCGGGCTCGTCATGCTGCCAGGTGGGTTATTGAACGGGGCCATGTCCCCTTTTATGGGACGTCTCTTCGATAAATTTGGCCCGCGTCCTTTATTAATCCCAGGAACGATGATTCTGGCTGTAATTGTCTTTACTTATCGCTATACCGTTCCAGGCATCCCGGTGTGGATCGTCATTGTCCAACAAGCGATTCTCATGATTGCTGTTGCGATGATTATGATGCCTGCGCAAACAAATGGCTTGAACCAAATTCCCGCCAAACTGTATCCGCATGGCACAGCGATTATGAACACTTTGATGCAAGTATCTGGTGCTATCGGCGCAGCTTTGTTTATTTCGGTCATGGAAAATGGTCAACAAAGCTATTTAACTAGTAATGGGATTGAAAATCCGACTGGTGAAGAGCTTATTTCCGCACTCACTTACGGTTCACAGCAAAGCTTCTCAACTGGTTTTTATTTGGCATTAGCCGCCGTTGTCCTTGCTCTTTTTGTTCAAAGGAGCAAACAAGCGAATTAAGGTTGGGGAAAAGATGCGTTGTTTAAAGGTATAGGGTTCAGTTTTGGGAGAGAAAATAACAAAAAGTAATAGTAATGGCGTACCAATTCGCAATGATTTGGTACGCTTGTTTTCTTTGGTATATCAACGTTTTGTTGAAATTGAAGCTAAAATCATAAGAGGTTTTAGCGTCAGTTTTTGTCCCCCTTTTATTTCGTATACTAATAGTAAAGATGATGAAGACCCAGGAACCACAACTTATCGTAATCACAAAAGTCCTTCCAACTACAATACTGTTCGTAAATTCCACAATTCGGGAAAGAATCGTTGGTCAAGAACTTGTTTCAAATAATTGACTCCTGAAGAGCCGCCTGTACCTACTTTAAAACCAATGATTCTTTCCACCGTTTTCATATGCCGGAAACGCCATTGCTGTAAGCTATCTTCAATGTCAACAAGTTTTTCGGCAAGCTGATATAAATCCCAATACTTATCTGTATTTTGGTATACAGTCGTCCACGCTTTTTGAACGCTCACATCTTGTTGATACGGCTTCGTCACGTCACGATTCAGAACGTCTTCTGAAATGTCAAAGCCACCTTTGTGCAGGGATTTGATAGAAATATCATACAAGCTCGGGGCTTGATACGCTTCCTTTAGTTCCTCTGATAGCTTCGTATCTTTTTCATAGATCTTTAAAATATAATCTGTTTTATTACCAAGAGCAAATTCAATTAAACGATATTGATACGATTGGAATCCTGATGAACTTCCTAATTTATCTCTAAATTCAAGGTACTCAGCAGGGGTCAAGGTAGACAATACATCCCAAGCCTTAATGATTTGAGATTGAATTTGCGAAACACGAGCGAGTTTTTTGAAACTTACTTGTAAGTGGTTTTCTATGATCGCTTGCTTAGCCGCATTGATTTCATGAAGGATGAGTTTCATCCATAGTTCACTTACTTGATGAATGATGATGAACAACATTTCATCATGATGATCTGACAACCTTTTTTGGCTTGCAAGTAAGGAATCAAGCTGCAAATATTCTCCGTACGTCATTTTTTCCATAAAGTTCGTTTCTATGTTTTTCTCGTTATCCGTCGGTTTGGTCATGGTTTCATCTCCATTCGAATGAACTACTTTACCGGTTTTATTGCCGCTCGAACCGGACTCCCGTCTGCCTCATCAATTGGAAGTGGGAGTGCCGTTAACTCATATTTTCCTGGGACAACATGGTCAAGGACTACATTTTCAAGGATATACATCCCATAATTATGAAGACGGTGATGCCTTGGTAGGTCCTTGCTGTCGATTTGATCAACAGAAGGCAAGTCAACACCAATTAATTGAATCTGTTTACTATTCAAATAATCAATCGCTTCGAGAGTGAGTAGCGGAATTTGCTTAGGAAATACTGTTCGATCTTTAATCGCTGAAGTCCTTAATAGCAATCTCTCTGCCCCCTCAAGTTGATACTGCTTGAGTACGTCAACATCGATCAATGGTAGATTAGACACATCGACAATGAGACAAGGTCCAATGAAAATATTTAGATCTAAATCCGTCACTCGAGTTCCATCTTCTAAGAAGTGAAAAGGAGCATCGATATGGGTACCCGTATGCATGCTCGTTGTTATTTTTCCAATATTCACTGAACCCGTTTCACTCTTACGGTAAACCACTTCGTAAGAAAAAGGGGTGTCCCCAGGCCAATGAGCCGTATCAACTCGCAATGGCTGAGAGATGTCGATCCACTTTTCAGTAGTCATCCTAGTCACCTCGTTACGCAATAATTTCACGCGTATTATTGAACTTTTTATAGTCTTCTGTTTCCATAATGTTCTTCAAAGTATCTACCGTTTTCCAAATGTCATAGAATGAATTATATAAAGCAACAGGACCCAGTCTAATAAAGTTCGGCGCCCTGAAATCAGGGATAATTTGGTAACTTTTCAGTGCCTTACATATACTTGCTGCATGTTCGTGTTCTAGTAAAATATGTGCCCCTCTTTTGTCTTTTTCTAGAGGACTTACCAATGAAAAATTATACTGTTTTAACTGTAGGTCTACCAATTCAATAAAATAATTAGTAAGCTCTAACGATTTCTTTCGGATGTTTTCCATACCGACTTCATTAAACATCTCCAATGAACCTAGCAATGGCGCCATACTTAACACGTGCGGTGTACCAATCTCATATGCACCAGCGTCAACATCGACTTCCAAGTCATGGCTCATATCGAATTGAACTTCCTTCCTTGAACTAAACCATCCAGCTAACCCAGGATCTTGTCCGAAGTGCTTTTGATTCACGTATAAACCTGCGACGGCACCCGGTCCCCCATTGATATGTTTATAATTGCACCAAACCGCAAAGTCTACGTCCCATGTATCTAAGTAATGAGGAATGGCTCCAATTGAGTGACATAAGTCAAAACCAACCATGATACCACGTTTATGGGCTTCCTTCGTTACTTTTTCCACATTTAAGATTTGGCCACTTCGGTACAAGATACTTGGCAAGAAAATAAGGGCAATGTCATCGGACATTTGGTCAATAATATCTTTCTCATCTAATAAACCCGCATTACTTTTCACCCGAACGAGAGCTTCTGTTGGATCATATCCCTTCATTTGAATTTGACTTTTCAGTGCATAGATATCAGAAGGGAAAGTAGCATCATCGGCTAAAATTTTGTAACGCGTTTTTGTAGGTTTATAGAAAGTTGCAACAAGTTGGTGAATATTAATCGTTGTTGAACCTGTTACAATAACCTCACTAGGAGAAGCTCCAACTAAAGGTGCCAACTTCTCTCCTAGTTGCTCAGACATATAAAACCATGGATGCTCTCCTTTCATCCACCCATCAATTCCGAATTCTTTCCACGCGTTAAAAACATTCATTAGCGAATGTTCAGCCCTTTTTGAGAGCAGACCTAGAGAATTTCCATCTAAGTAAATTTTATCCCCGATATAAAATTCGTCTCTGTACTTAGCTAGGAGATCTTCTTTATCCTTATTTTTAGCATAATCCACTGTATTCACGTTCGTTTCCATTGATAACATTCACCCCTTTTAAAAAGTCTGAATTATATAATTTAATTATATTTTTTTACTGACATTATGTCAATGACATAATGTCAACTAAAACTCCATCTTTTCTCAGAATGCTTTCTTTTTAAGATAGAGTGTGATATTTTAAATCTTAAAGCCTCGCTCTATCAGATAAGTAGGTGATGAAACTGACGACAAAACGACAAAAGCAAGCGATGGAAACGAAGAGAAAATTGGTAAAAGCGGCCGAGGAAGTTTTTTTCGAGCAAGGCTTTCAAAAATCTACCATCCAACAAATTATTAAAGTAGCTGAAACCGGGTACGGGACCGCTTACGTCTATTTTAAAAATAAGGACGATTTCCTCGTGGAGATTATGCAGGAGACAATGGAGGAATTCTATCAGGTTGCCGCTCTTCCGTTTAAACCTTCAACCCAACTAGAAGCTGAGCAACTCATTGCCAATCAAGTAAAGCTTTTTTTATCATTAGCCTTAAAAAACAAAGAGTTAATGAAGATTATGAAAGAAGCTATTGGCATCTCTGAGATAGTTCAAGACAAATGGCAAACCATTCGAGACCGTTTTATATCAAGTATTACAAATGACATCTTGTTTGCTCAATCACAATCCTTAGCAAACAAAGAACTCGTTCCTTCGATTGTTGCGAGATCATGGTTTTATACAAACGAAATGTTTATGTGGGAATTAGTTGAGAGTGACAACCCTAACCTTGATGAACTCGTTTTGCATATGACGATTTTGTATACTCGAGGATTATACACATCTGTTTAGCAGTTCTTTTTGTATACAACAAAGGGGGTGCCTCAAAAACGTCTGTTTTTGAGGCACCCCTGCTTCTTTGTCTTCCCTTTTCGTTAGCTAGTTTTCAATACTAGCTGTTTCCCCTTTTGATGATTTCTTTCTTTTATTTGATTTTTAAAGTAACTAATGATGATCGAGTAAATGGCAATGCTCATAATCGAATACATTCCGTTCAGTAATCCTAAATAATAGAAACCCGATAACACAACGACAAAGTCAAATACGAAATTCACCTTTCCTGGGTCCCAATCGAACTTTTTCTGCAAGTATAATGCAAGGATATTCGCTCCTCCCAATGAAGAACCGTTTAAAAACAACGTCGACAAACCAAACCCAATCAAAACACTTCCTAGTACCCCTCCAAAGAAAGGTGTAAGTGAAATCTCAGGTATCAAATAACTAAAGTACGTCATCGTTGATAGCATCGATACAGATAAAATGGTGGATAACGTAAAGTTCCATCCCATCCTTAATACAGAAAAAACATAAAAAGGAATGTTAATGAGAAAGAACAACAAATAAAATGGCAACCCAAATATATAGGAAGAGCTTAACGCTAATCCTGCTGTTCCACCTGTAACGATTTGCGATTGTCCTAATATTGTGACACCAATGGCTGTTAACAAGCAACCGAATAGCAAAAAGATAAAATGCTTCATACCTTCCTCCTTTTCAATCCATCTACTTCTTTAAAAATAGTGTAAAAAAAATCGGTTTTCTTTTATATAACAAAGCGAACCCTTTCATTGGTTTATCTTTACACTTTTTATGAAGTTCTTTCTTTTTTCCTACACAATGTAAAGAGGAATGATCTTGCCACCTTCTTCATTGCAAAAAAACTGGCTATGTGGTTGTATTCCACGTAGCCAGTTCTTTGTTTTCGTTACTCTTTAAAAATAGGTTGTACGATCTTATCATTAATAGGTGACCTTAAGACAATCGACGAATTGATCTTTCCATAACCAGTAAACTCCTCAATTAAGTTGCTTAAATGAGTCATATCACTGACAGCGGCTTTTAATAAATAGTTTACTTGACCCGTTAAACAATGGCACTCGATAATATCAGGATGTTCAATGACTAGGTTTTCAAACTTTTCAAACGATAGATTGATCTCACTTACTTGGATGAATAAAATGACATCTCGGCCTATCGCAGAGGGGGTAACCTTTGCACTTATTTTATCTATGACCCCACGCTCAATCAGTCGATTATAACGTTCTGTCACACTTGGCCGACTAAGAGATAGATCCTTTGATAAGTCACTAAAGCTTTTTCTGCCATCCCTTTGTAGGATCGTAAGGAGCTGAATATCTGTATGATCCATTCATCCACCTTCTTTTCTTTTTCTTTAACAGTCTGCACCTGACCAAATTCCAGCGATGATTGAACGAGCGTTATCCAAGGGAATTGAAGTTGCTTACGTATTAATGGACAAATGCTTTCCTTAAAACAACTCTATCGATCTGTGACTTTAACTGACTCAACTCTATAACGAGCCTGTCCTACCAGATACCACAAATTCATGTAACTTCAAATATAACTCAGACAAAGTACGACCATTATTTATCAATCATCTTTACTATAGCTGATTTTACTCGTTTCATCACGATTTTTCTGTCTGGTCAACTACACTAGCTAGAAGGATTAACTTATTACCCACTACTTATTTGAGTAACCGTCCATAAACGAATTGGGAATGCTTTTAGTTCCTCACCAGATAACGGCTGCCTGCTATTCCAGGAGTTGTCATCTCAAATGGATTTAAAATTTCCTCTAATTCTTCTTTTGATAGCAAGTTTCGTTCAAGACAAATCTCGACGATGGTTTTTTCACTGACAATCGCTTCTTTTACTAGTTGTGCAGCTGTTTCATAGCCAATATGCGGGTTTAAGGCTGTGATAATCCCTAAGCTTTTATCGACATAGCTTTGACACACATTTTTATTTGCTTTCAAATCACAAAGGAGATAACGGTAAAAAACATCAATAGCATTTTTGTATATTTTAATAGACTGAAGAAGGTTGAACGATAATACTGGAACCATGACATTCAGTTCAAATTGCCCGCTTTCAGAAGCCATACAAATCGTTTGGTCGTTTCCAATGATCTGAAACGCTGTTTGGTTTACGACTTCCGCCATAACTGGGTTTACCTTCCCTGGCATGATGGAGGAACCGGGTTGGCGTGGTTGTAAGGAAAGTTCATTAAGACCGGTAAATGGACCAGAAGCCATCAAACGTATGTCGTTACAAATCTTTGACAGGTTAACCGCACTCACTTTTAGAGTGGCTGACAATGTTGTGTACGCATCTGTATTTTGAGTACTATCTATTAGATTTTTAGCAGAATAAAGCGGGATCTTTACTTGATTCACTAAGTGCTCTGTTACCTTTTCAATATAATCTTCTTGAGCGTTTAAACCGGTTCCTACCGCTGTGGCTCCCATGTTAATACTAAGGAGCTCCTTAGTAGCCTCGGAAATTCGCTTGAGATCACGTTCGATGACACTCCGGTAAGCTCCAAATTCTTGTCCTAATCGGATCGGGACGGCATCTTGCAAGTGGGTTCTTCCCATCTTAATCACATCATCGAATTCGATTTCTTTTTGTCTGAAGCCTTCAACCAACTGTTCCAACGTCTCGATAAGCTGTTGGGTAAGCTGAAAAGCGGCGATTTTTACAGCTGTTGGTACAGTGTCATTAGTGGATTGAGACATGTTTACATGGGTATTGGGTGAACAATAGAAGTATTCCCCTTTTGACCTCCCCATCAGCTCCAGAGCACGGTTTGCAATGACTTCATTCATGTTCATATTAATAGAAGTTCCGGCTCCCCCTTGAATGCTATCAACAATAAACTCTTCAGACAGTTGATCATTCGTTATTTCCTCTGCTGCTTCAACAATATTGGCACCAATTGATGGCTTTAACATTCCTATTTCGATATTCGCTAATGCTGATGCCTTCTTGACTTCCGCCAACGCAAAGATGATTTCTTTGTGAATATGGATACCGCTAATTGGAAAATTCTCAACTGCACGTAATGTTTGTATTCCATAATAAGATTGAGCAGGGATTCTTTTTTCGCCAAGTGAATCTCTTTCTACTCGAAAAGACATATGATCACCTTCTTTGATTAATTTTAAACTTTCTATCTAGAAGTAGTTATATATAATAGAGACAATAAAACCTAAATAATAAGCAAACTGTATGAAAATGTCCCTTGGTTTTTTTCAAATTTTACGAGAATCGAAACTACTTTTAAACCTTTTTTTAAGTAAGCTTAAGCTATATGCGACGCTTGGTCTGTCTGAGTATTCGTTTCATCGTCATTACTTACGACAACAGCGGCTGCCGCATCTCCCATCACGTTTACAGTTGTACGCATCATATCCAGAATTCGGTCAACACCGGCCAATAAAGCAATTCCTTCAAGCGGCAGTCCAACAGAAGTCATAACCATTGTTAACATGATTAAGCCTGCACTTGGAACACCCGCTGTTCCGATCGAAGCAAGTGTTGCCGTTAATACAATGGTCAATTGCTGAGTAAACGTTAAGTCAATTCCGAAAAATTGCGCAACAAACAATGCACAAACCCCTAGGTACAATGCCGTCCCATTCATATTAATCGTCGCTCCAAGAGGAAGAACGAAACTGCTAATCTCCCGCGGTATCTTTAAATTTTCTTCGGTACATTTAATCGTTACCGGAAGTGTTCCAGCACTGCTTGAAGTACTGAAAGCAACAAAGATAGCAGGGGCAATTCCTTTAAAGAATGCGATAGGACTCATTTTACCAAATACTTTCACACTAATGGAAAAAACAATGATCGAATGAATCAAACAGCCGATCGCTAATGCAAGAATGACTTTCAGCAACGGAAGTAACACCGATAAACCATATTCTCCGACTGTAGGAGCGACTAAGCCAAACACACCAATCGGTGCAAAACGCATTACAACACCCGTAATCTTGTACATCACCTCAGCCAGTTGTTCAAAAAAGCTATAAACGGTTTTTCCGTTCTCGCCTAACATCGTTATTCCTAATCCGAGAAAAATCGCAAAGAAGATAATTTGCAGCATATTCCCTTCAACGAGACTTGCGATCGGGTTTTTCGGTACGATGTTTAGGAGTGTATCAATAATTCCTGGCGCTTCTTTCGATTCCACCTGTTGTTCAGCTGAAACAGGAATGTCTAAACCTTCGCCTGGAGAGAAAACGCTTCCAATAAATAGTCCAATAGAAATGGCGATCGCTGTCGTTATCAAATAATACGCAACCGTCTTAATGCTCAATTGCCCTAGCTTTTTTAAGTCTCCAGTACCTGCGACGCCGACAACTAAAGAGGATAGTACTAATGGAACAATGATAAACATAATTAATCGTAAAAACAAATCTCCAAGTGGCTGTACAACTTTAATCCCTGGTCCTACGATAGCGCCTAATACAATCGCAAGAATAAACGCAATAAAAATTTTGATCACTAGATTATTCTTCATCGTTGTCCTCCTTTTCGAATTAAGTTAATATGATTGTAAGCGCCCCCCTACGAAAACCTACAGAAACTTACAATAAAAAACTTTTAAATGGATCTTTTTTTCGTAATTTTGCGACAAAACTAAGATCGAGTTTATATACAGGACGTGTATAGAATGGTTAGAGAGAAACGTTTCATATTTATGATCATGCTCATCGCCGTACCGTTAGCAGGTGAATTGAAATTTTATCCTTTTGACGGAGATTTCCGAGTGAGCTTTGGGACGCCTGTTTTTTTCTTCTTTTTACTCTGGTTACGAAACTACTATCCATTGTTATCTGGTTTGATAATTGGAATGGCAGTTGTCATGTTTCGCGTTTTTTTAATTGGGGTTAAAGGAGACGAAATCAACACAGTTGAAGCGTTTACGATGCATGCACCTGCTTTTTTTTATTACGTGACATACGGCTTCTTATTTTCTGTAATGAACGTGCATCGCTTCTATGATCGACCTCTTTTAGTTGGACTTGCTGGTGTCCTTCTGGAAATCGGAGCAAGCATGGCAGAAATCTCCTTAAGGTACATGCTGTCAGGTAACGTGATGACCGTCTCAACATTTATTCTTATTATCGAGATTGCCGTCATTCGGAGCTTCTTTGTTCTTGGCTTTTTTAACATCCTCCTTTTCCGCCAAGCAAAATTAGCCAAGGAACAGCAGCAAAAAAAAATGGAGCATATGTCTATGCTGATTTCTAACTTATACGCAGAAACGGTCCAATTGAACAAGTCGATGAAGCACGCAGAAGAGATTACAAGGACTTGTTATGATTTATATCGAAAGCTCAAAACGAGTTCAGAACAAGGGCTAGCAACAACTGCTTTAAACATTGCCGGCCAAGTTCATGAAATAAAAAAGGATAATCAAAGAATTTATGCCGGTCTGTCAAACTTGATTTCAAGTGAAAGCATCACTGATTATATGAGAATCGAAGAACTTGGGAAAATTATCATAAAATCGAACAAGAAATATGCCCGCTTACTCGGAAAAGAGATCACGTTTTTTCTTGATATAAAAGGGGATCATCCCACTTACCATACATATCTTCTGCTATCATTAATCAATAATCTCGTCTCAAATGCTGCTGAAGCGATCAAAAATTCCGGCATTATTACCATTTCAGCCTACCTCTGTGATCAGAAAGTGGTGTTTCACGTTACAGACAACGGCCCAGGCATTCCTAAAAAAAAGCAAGAACACATTTTCAAACATGGCTTTACTACGAAATACGACCTGTCTGGAAAACCTTCAACAGGAATAGGACTCTCTTATGTCAAAGAAGTGGTTGAGAGCATGGGCGGAACGATTGCACTTAAGGATGATACCGACAACGAGACAACGACTTTTGTTTTTGAGATCCCTATTGAACATTTGATACAGAAAGGATAATGAGTATGCGCTTTTTTATTGTGGATGATGATGCGGCTGTTCGAGCCATGCTATCGGAACTTATAGAAGATGAAGATTTAGGGGAAATCGTAGGCGAAAGTGATGACGGCTCATTTATTGATACGTGTGTACTTGAACGGAAAAAAGTTGATATTCTACTCATTGATTTATTAATGCCGACTCGCGACGGCATTGAAACCATCCGGTCATTTGGCCGTGATTTTCATGTGAAAATTATTATGATTTCTCAAGTGGAAGCAAAAGAATTAATTGGCGAAGCTTACTCTCTCGGAATTGAGTATTACATTACAAAGCCGATTAATCGCTTGGAAGTGCTAAGTGTTTTGCAAAAAGTTACTGAGCACGTACGGCTGGAAAAATCGATTTATGATTTCCAAAAATCATTAAACATGCTAAGCAGCCCTAAGAAGCGTGAAAATCCAAATAAAGATCAAAGGATCAGTCATTCTGGGAAACTTCTCCTCTCTGAATTAGGGATCGTTGGAGAAAGTGGGAGCAAAGATTTATTGGAGATGCTGGAATATTTGTATCAGCATGAGGTAAAAAATGAATCAGAGGATTCATTTCCTTCGTTAAAGACCATTTTCGAGAACATTATTAAAAAACGATTAGGACCAAGAGCCAAAACAGAAGAAATTCAACGAGAAATCAAAGCTTCTGAACAAAGAGTCAGGCGAGCCATCCATCAGGCACTCGTCCATATCGCTTCCCTTGGAGTTACCGATTATTTAAACCCAACGTTTGAGCATTACGCTTCCAAGTTTTTCGATTTTGTACAAGTTCAAAAAAAAATGACGGATTTACAAAACGACCGGGAAGTAGGCGCTTCGCAAGTTCGAATTCATACGAAGAAATTCATTCAAATGCTGTTTTGGGAAGCAAAGCAATCAATCGGGAAAAACTAATTTCTAGCACAGAGTAACGACATATGGCAGGAGATCAAAAGTATGAGGCAGGGTGAACCCTGTTTGGGATTTGTCATGATCATACTCTCTTTGCCAATCATTTTATACTCCTATAAAAATCAAAAAGAGGCTGGGACATAACAAAAGTGTTTAACTGAGAATACGAACAATATACAACCTCAGCGGAGGAAATATACGCAGACTCCTACTGGATCAAAAGGCAAGGGTGAGACCCCACAGTGCGTTAGCACGAGGAGGCTCACCAGCCGCCCGCGGAAAGCGAAGTATATTTCCGGAGCGGATGCTACGCATCAACGATCCTTACGTTCGGATTTCTCATCAGTAAAAAAAAACTCTTTTGTCCCAGCCTCAAAAAAACTTGTCCGCAACTGGTCCTTACTCTTTCAAAACCTCATTCATGATTTCCTTCCCAATGACATGAGCATGCTTTTGATAGACAGGCTCCAGTCTCTCTCTCCATACCCTTTTTTCCTCATCGGTTAAATAATGAATATTCGTCAATCCGCTTCCTTCAATTCGGTCTAGCATATCCCATTGTGATGCTTTGCATAAATTCGAAGCCAAGCAATGACTTCGTCCATTGCTTCGACCAAGTTATTTTGGTGTTCTACCGGTAGTGAACTCCAATATTCGTGATTCATTAAAACCGCATATCCTAAATAATTATGATTGCTTACGGTCATATATTTTTGCTTTTGATAAAAGCCTTTTGAATAAATGTTTGACAGCGTATTTTCTGATCCTTCTACCCGCCCGCTGCTTAGCATCTCATAAACCTCGTTAAATGGATATATGTGCGGATTTGCCCCTAATGAATCAGTACGTATCTAGCAGCACTTCACTCGGCATAACGCGAAAAGATAATCCTTCGACATCTTCAGGTTCAATAAATGGTGCTTTTCTCATTCCCTTTTTTAGGGATTATGTCGGGAATTGGATAAACATGAAGTACACTAGGAAGGCGGTTTGATAAAAGAGGACACAAGTTAAACGAATATGTTATATGTTTCATATCTCTATATTCAAAAGGCTCTGTCGTCTGCATCGTTTTTCTAAGCAAATTGGTCCATGTCAGTTCTTTTAAAAGTTCGCCTTTTATCAAATACTATATGTACTTCATAAAAAAAGGAGAAAAAAATGAAAGTATTAGGAATATTTATGTTCATTCTTTTTTTAACGCTTGCATTCAGTGTAGCAATGGACCTGCTTTTAGGCTTGGGACTCTATCACGCATTGTCACAATTATTAAACCCATTTTGGGTTATGGAAGCTGGAGAAATTGTCATGTTAGTCATTTATTTATTGCTTATCATTGGAAACCAAATCTTCTTCATCCTAAAAAAGAAAGCTAACGAACAAGATGGTTCTAGTTAGCTCTCCTAATCAAGGCAACAAGCAGCATGAATGTACCTGCTACAATTATTTTATATATGGATTGGTTCGTAAGCCTGCCCGTCGAATAAATCCTTTTACGTTGACGTTGACTTCTGTTTCGGGAAAGACTTCATCATTCCATTTTTCCTCTATTTCCTTCCACAATGTCGGGTCTTTGCGGTTGACAAATTGGCCGAACCGGAATATATCGCTTTTTTCTTCTTTTGCTGCTTCGACTGCCATTATGATTTCCTCTTTTAGTTCCTCCTCCATCTGTTTCTCAAGCTCTTTAATGGTTTCATGTTTACTGAGGTCAATTGGACAATGGGCCTCTATGACGTGAGCTTCTGAACGAACGTTGACATTAATAACGGGTTTATTATCTTTTATGTCTACGTTAATTTTCGTTTTCGAGCGTACCACGTCAACAGCCATTCCCTTTTTTTTCTGCTCACAATTAAGGTTTACAATCGTTTTCGTCACTTCATTATTTATTAACATGGCACCGCGTGCTCGATCTTCCACTAACCATTTTTGAAGCTTTCCGTCTTTAAAAATGCCAAGTCCTAATATTTCGAGTTCTGCCTGTGGATTTATGACTTTAATGTTTGTCAACTTGTTTCCATGTTCCGTGCGGCCGATCTTTTGAACCCCCGTTAAAAGCGCCGCTCCTCCACTTAATTGTTGTATGACTTGGTCTGCACGGGTAGATGCAAACACTCCCCACGTCTCTTGGGTAGCTTCCAAAGCACCCATAATTTTAGCAGAAGGAATAGGTTCAAGAGAGGTCATAATTTGAAGAACCTCCATGGCTGTAGTATTTTTGGCAACTAAAACCGGGAAAAGAGTACGAAACCGATTATCACGTTCAACCCAGTCAAACAAATCTTCAATCCCTGTTTTTTTCGCCAGTTCTTCTCCAATCACCAATAATTGGACATGAGGATAAAAAAGTTCCTGAGGTAGCTTGGGCGCAATTTTTCGGAGTGCCTCCTCAATATTGCTCCCTGTAGCTGAATAGATGGTAACAGGAGCTATGTTTCCTTTTGCCCCTGCTTGCGCACTAGCTATTTGTTCTTCATTGATCACTTGTACGGTAACGTGATATCTGTTATCTAAATCGTCACTTCCTTCATCAATCCCGATCGCGCTGACGATGTCTATGTCTTGTAATTCAGCACGATCCCAACAGCCCGGCAGAAATACAGCAGATAGAAGCATGAAAAGAATGGTGAATGATCTATGTTTCATTTGAACCCCTCTTTGATTCGTCATCAAGTGTTTAATTTTCTCTCGATTTTGGCCCTCGATTTTCGCTATTTCCCGACCTCTTTCGATTCATTTGGTTCATTAACCGAGGTCGTATCGTTAATTGAGGGAATGGTAAGCGCAAGAAGGCATCTTTCCAATCAGCAAAAATGAGTGGCGCAAAGGGTGTTAAATACGGTATCCCGAATGAACGTACACTGCAAGTATGCGCGACTAACACAATGAGCGCTAGTCCAACTCCATAGAGCCCAAATGAAGCTGCCACCACCATCATCAAAAATCGAAGCAAACGCACCGCATCCATCATCTGATGATGAGGGATGGTAAAACTGGCGATGGCCGTCCCTGCTACGACAATGACCATCGCACTTGAAACAATTCCTGCTGCAACAGCCGCTTCTCCCAGCACAAGTGCGCCAACGATTGAAACTGCCTGGCCAATCGGCCGTGGCATCCGAACACCGGCTTCTCGTAAAACCTCAAATGTAATTTCCATTAATAGAGCCTCTATAAATATCGGAAATGGAATTCCCGCTCGCTGTGCTGTCAGGCTAATTAATAAAGGTGTTGGAATCAATTCCGCATGAAAGGCTGTAAACGCAATAAATAGAGCCGGTCCCAAAAGAGTCATAATGAATGCTCCAACTCTTAAAAACCTCAAAAAACTAGCAATCGTAAAACGTAAGTAATAATCTTCAGCCGTTTGAAAAAATGAAATCCATGTCGCTGGTAAAATGATCGGATTCGGTGTACCATCAACGAAAATAGTGATCCGTCCTTCTAGTAAATGTCCTGCCACCACATCCGGACGTTCGGTTACAAATATGGTCGGCCAAGGTGTATAAGTATCATCCATAATCCATTCCTCTATTGTATTGGAACCTCCAAGCTCTTCTACTTCCATTTTACCGAGCCGCTCTTTAACTTCGGTAAGAAGTTTGTCATTAACAATCCCTTTTACGTACATAATGGCGACATCTGTTTGTGTGATGGTCCCAATTTTCACCGTTTCAATCCAGAGATTAGGACTTTTAATCCGATTGCGAACCATCGCTGTATTGGTAATAAGAGCTTCTACAAAACTCTCTTTAGGTCCCCGGACAGCTGGTTCTACTGTAGGCTCTCCAATCGACCGCAATTCTCCACCTTCTGCTGAACAGCTAACGGCATGGTTCCAGTCATCTATTAGAAGAATCGTTTTTCCCGACAAGAGGTTCAACAACAGTTTGTCCCATTTCGTTATGTCCTCAACAGTCCCAACTGCTAAAATATTCTCTTTAATGTAGGTAAATAATTCGCTAGGTGATTGAGGATTTACATTTTTATCATCGTGAACATTCCCCAGCAGACGTTCTATTATAAAGTTACTAATGATGTTCTTATCTGCTAATCCATTTATATAAACGATTGCTACTTTATGAAGCGATGGCTTTCCCGTTTTAAATTCACGAATTTCTAAGTCACTGCTGTTTCCTAGTGACTCCTTAATATTTTTTACGTTTTCGTCTAAATGTTCACTGATTTTCTGTAAGTTTGAGTGGATTGCTGTTTCTATATAATGCGGTGCCGGCTTCCTTTTTTTATGTATTTTTGTTAACCGTTTCCATGAGCTATTCATTTTCCTATTACACTCCAAGTTTACAGGATCATCGAATGAAGTGTTCGATGTTTAGTCTTATTAGTAACATCTCTATTTTCCAATTTTTTATCCGTATAAGAACAATCTCTGATGCCTAAACGGTTCTCATAAGACAAAGGCAATCGATCTTGGCATTTTTATTTATATTCTAAGAATTTTTTATAAGGAAGGTTTGTTTCAGAAAGGTAACTAATTACTTTTGGGCTAGACTTTACTAGTCCTATAAGTATTGAAAATAGGAAAGTAGGGGAAAATGAACAATTAGAAAAGATATACAACTTGCGGATTAAATTTTGGGAAAAGGGGGATTTCCAATGGAGAAGGCCAAAATTAGTGCTATTCAACTATTTGCCTTGATGTTTATATTTGAATTGGGGACTGCACTGGTCGTAAGTTATGGAATCGACGCCAAAAAAGACGCTTGGCTTGCGATTCTTTTAGGGATGTGTTTTGGAATTGTTTTATTTTTCATTTATTACTTTTTATTTCGCCAATATCCACATGTACCGCTTACCGGATATGCAAAAAAAATATTTGGTAAATACCTAGGATGGACCATTGGTTTGTTATACATCTTATACTTTTTGTATATGGCTGCCCGGCTTTTGCGTGACTTTGGAGAATTGCTGCTTTCCTCCACTATGCCTGAAACGCCATTACTTGCAATCAATATCTTATTCATTCTTACCATTTGTTATGTACTTTATCTAGGGATTGAAGTATTGGCAAGAACAGCAGAAGTATTTATCGTCATCTTGTGCTTTTTAGGGTTTGTAGGAAATTTTCTTATCCTTGTATCAGGTAATGTACGTCTCCATAATTTGCTCCCGTTTCTTGAACATGGGTGGAAACCAATTTTAACGACAGCCTTTCCGTTAGTTACTACGTTCCCTTTCGGAGAACTGCTTGTCTTTACCTTTCTTCTTCCTTATCTAAATCGGTCTACATCCGTTAAAAAAGTTTGGCTGTCCTCCTTAATTATAAGCGGCCTCATTTTAAGTTATACAGCATGTATAAATATCTCAGTTCTCGGTGTTGAAGAGGTGGAGAGATCTACTTTTCCCTTGTTATCAACGATTGGAAAGATCAATCTTTTCGAGTTTATCCAACGGCTTGATGCTATTGTTGTCTTTACCTTGCTAATCACTGTATTTTTTAAAACTTCGATTTTTTTCTATGCTGCCTTAATCGGAATCGCCGATTTGTTTAAGTTAAAAAACCATCAACAAATGGTCTTACCAACTGGTTTTATTATTATCTTTTTATCAATGGTGATGGCTGCGAACTTTTCAGAACATATTGAAGAAGGACTAAATATTACAGTCCATTTCCTTCATATTCCTTTCCTGATTATCATTCCATTGTTCATGCTGCTTGTTTCGACGATTCGTAATCATTTCAAGAAAAAAGATAGATCGGCATCAAAAGAAACATAATGATTATTTTGCTATATTCAAAAGCCCTCGGGTTTATAACAAACACGAGGGCTTTTTTGATAACGCATGCTATGTTAACTGAATTTTTCAAGTTTATATCTATATTTGTGAAAACACAAAGTCCTACATTTGTAAAACATTTACTTAGCATAAATGGTGGCTCAGGACGGAATCGAACCGACGAGCAGGGGCAACGACGCTTGAATATTACGCCCCATGTTCCATGAAGTATGTAAAAGTAGGTAGGGTTTCCTCTTTTTGTGCCATCTGTATACGAAGAGCAACAATTATTCATCTCTACTTAGACCACATCAAAATAGCAAATCCAAGCGCTTAGTGATCTGTATTCACCATTAACAGGAAAGTTTAATCCAAGGAAAGAAAAATGAGAAGCTTTTATGTCAACTCTACGATATAAGAAAAAAACAGGACAAGGAATGAACTTATAATTATGAATAAACCTTCTCCCCTCGAATGTACGTTTCGACTACGTTTATTTTATCAATATCCTCGAATCCCTCATGTAAAATATCCTTATCCAATATAATAAAGTCTGCATCATAACCTTCCTTTAATTGCCCTATTTTCGGAATACGGGTAATAGCTTGTGCTTTTCTTGTATATAAATCAATGCATTCTTCAATTGAAAGGCACTCCTTTACATTAAATGTGTCACCAGTATAGGCTGTTCTTGTAACGGCTGCTTTTATTGCCAAAAACGGATTTGAAGTATCCTGCCATGACGTTGCAGGTGCATCTGAAGAAAAACTCATCACAGCTCCTAGTTCCAACATTGTTTTAAACGGATAAGAACGATCTGTTCTATCCTTTCCTAGATTAGCAATATAACTATCATATTCTGCAAATACAAATAGCGGTTGTGTCACAAACCCGATTCCAGCTTTAATAGCTCGAAGTAACGTCTCTCTTGTTGGAAAAGCTACGTGCTCAATGCGAATGGAAGGGGCATCTTTTATCCAAGAGTCCACATTCCAAAAGGTATCTACTATTTGTTCGATTGCCCTTTCCCCCATTGCGTGAATGACTAATTGGACACAATATTTCTTTGCCGTTCTGGCCGCATCAAGCAATTCTCTAAAAGAAGTTGTAGACAATCCGTAATTGTGGTCTTCATCTACATAAGGAGAAGCCATCCATGCTGTTTTTCCTGAAACACTTCCATCTCCAAAAAGTTTTATTCCCCCTACCTGTAAGCAAGGGTAAGGTTCTTCAGCACTTTCGCTAAGTTTTTCCGGGCATTTTTTAAGCCGATCCCACAAATAGTAAAGCACAGTCTTTTGCTTATACCCTAGATCGAACGCCTTTTTAAAAAGGTCGTAATCTCTCGTTGGATCTGCCATTAACTCGGTTGTTGCAGTAATTCCTTGTGATAGTAATTTATGACTTAACTTTGCTAGCAAGGCTGCTTTTTCGTGCTCGGATCTCCTTGGCATCACTTGAAAAATGAGGTCTCTAGCTGTCTCCTTAAAAACTCCCGTTAACTCTCCGTCCTCCCGTTTCTCAATTTCACCTCCATATGGAGAAACGGTATCTGATGTCACTCCCGCTAACTTCATCGCCATACTATTAGCCACGATAATATGAGTGCAAGTTCTTGTCAGAATAATCGGGATATCTGAAGAAATATCATCCAGGTCCCATCTAGTCGGCGTCCTTTTCTCCTCAAGTTTAGCTTCGTCATACCCCCAGCCCCTTATCCAATTAGTACGATCTTCTTTAGCTAGATTCGAAATTTGTTCTTGGACTTTTCTTTTAATATCTTGAATGGAATAAACATTAGGCGGGCCACAATAGATTTGCTCATCCACTTCAGCTAACATTAGAGGGTGCATATGTGCATCAATCATACCTGGTAACACCCTCCGCCCTTTCAAATCAATCTGTTCTTCATATGGCTCCAGCCCAATATCATTACAAAAGTCGCCAATGTATGTAATCATCCCATCTTCAACAACCATAGCTTTAGCGTATAATTGCTCGGGATTAGAAGTATAAATGAGGCCGTTATAAAATAGAGTTTTCATGCATTGCTCCTTCCTATTAATCTAGAAGTTTTGACTTTAGTTTACTATAAGTTCCCAAATTTTTTTATTACTATTTCATACTCCATATCCTTATTAATCACCCCTTCAAGAAAAGCTACCTAACACCCACTCAGGCATTAGATAGCTCCCCATTCAGCTGACCATTTTCTCTTTAGTTACATAGTCATCCATATTATCATCATTTTTAGCAGAACTAAAAAACAAACCGATCACACCACCAACAATAGCTGGAACAACCCATCCTAATCCAACTGTATACAAAGGAAGGAACGCGGTAAACAGATGATCAACGAACTCAATTTGCAGACCCGCTGCCTTCAACCCTTCAAATAAACTAACAATAAATGTGAACAAAATACTTATCTGATAAACTTTCGTCTTCCCTTTGAAAAGAGGATGCAAGAATGTAAGAACTAATAAACACATTGCTAATGGATATAGCATGTATAACACAGGCACAGAAACACTGATTAGTGTCGATAAGCCAATATTTGAAATCACAGCACTAAATACAGTAAACACAACCGCCCATTTTTCATATGACATCCCAGGTACAATCTTAGTAAAATACGAAGCACAAGCTGTGATTAATCCGATGCTCGTCGTTAAACAAGCAGCAATCACAATAAAGCCTAATACGACCTTACCAAACGATCCAAAATAATAATGTGAAACACTAGCTAAAATCGCGCCTCCATTCTCAAGATGACCTAGTTCGCTCACACTACTTGCCCCTATAAATGTAAGAGAAGAATAAATTACAGCAAGTAGCGCCCCAGCAATAACAGCGACTTTCAAAGTAGCGACCATAAGGTCCTTTTTCGTCGTAATCCCTCTGTCCTTCATGATGTTAACAATCACAATTCCAAAGACAAAAGCACCTAACACATCCATCGTTAAGTAGCCTTCTTGAAACCCTTTGAAAAAGCTATTGTCCATAAATGAATCAACCGGTGCTTGAACTGGGCCGATCGGATTGACAAAGGCAGCTACGATAAGGATCCCAATGAAAATCAATAATATTGGTGTTAGAAATTTCCCAATAATATCAACTAGCTTACTAGATTGCAAAGAGAAAAATAACGAAATCCCAAAGAATACAATCGTAAAAAGAAACAATGGCAAAAAGCTATCAGGATTACTTAAAAATGGTCTGATCCCCATTTCAAATGAAACCGTATTGGTTCTCGGTATCGCAAAAAGTGGCCCGATCGCTAAATACAAAGCAACCGTAAAAACGACGGCATACACAGGGTGTACACGACCGGCTAATGATTGCAAATCACTTTTTCCTGAGAATGCCATAGCCATAATTGCCAAAATCGGCAACCCAACCCCCGTTACAATGAAACCGATGTTGGCTGCAAGGATATTCTCTCCAGCCATTTGACCAAGCATCGCTGGAAAAATTAAATTCCCAGCTCCAAAAAATAAAGCAAACAACATAAATCCTACCGCAATAAAAGTTGTGAATGAAACTCTTGACACGTTCTCTTCCTCCTACTATTTCGCCGCTTTGAATACGGCCGTTACCCAAAAAATCTTTTTATGAAATTTTGGCTTTTATCAAAAAACTTAACCTGCATGTGTCTCTTTATTTGAAAGACATGTAGAATAATATATCACAATAAAATATCGAAAAGCAATATATTTTCTGAAACTTCTTTCATCCCACAACTTAGTAAAGGGTTTCAAACTAAAAAAAACCGTTAACTACCCTCAAAAAGTTATTGTAAGGTATCATAATGGCAAGAATATTCAATGAATTAGGAGAAATAGTAGTCTGTGAAATACTCATCAAAAAAACGTTAAAGAGAGCCCCCTTCACTAGATTAAAGGGCTCGCTTCTCTGATATATAATACATTTTAAGTGATATTAGACAATAACCTTTTATTATATCGCTCTTGAAAACGATCCCTCATAGCCAAGCAAATGTCCCACAAATCTACAACCGGCTGCTTTGTGTAAGGTTGTGTATGCATATAGCCTGGCGGACCGAACTCTGGTGTGAATGTTAAATAAGGGTTTCCTTTTGATTCGAAATGCTTACAAATTTCAAGCCACCACTCTTCATGTTGCTTTAACGTATATTCATATTCTGGTGCGCGGAAATCAGGAACTTGAGGTCCTTGTTCAAATCCTACGCGCCCGTGAATATGAATTACATGTGGAATGACAATTTCTATGTTTTCTTTTTGATCTTCTAGCATTGATTCACAAACGTTACACCAGTGGCTGAAATCTGCTGTCAAATGTAAGTCTGGTAGATCCTTTACTAATCTAGCAGTTGACCAAGGGGTAAAAGTAGATCGCCCTCGATGCGTCTCATGCCCAATGGGAACCTTAACTTGTTTTTCAAGTTGAATCGCGCGCTCAAAAAATAAAAGCTGGTCTTCATAAGGCATAGAGTCCTTGGCACTTTGCGAATTTATCGCAATCGGCTTAAATGTTTCGGCTCTTTCTAGTTGTTGTTCGAAGGTCGTTATGTGGTCTTCTACCTTATTTGGATAAGGCTTTTCATTATCTTGTCGCCCTGTATTAACATGTAAGATAAGGTCTAGGTTATAATGATCAATCAGTTCCCGAAAATAAGTTTCCTCTTCAGGCAGCGGCATCGGTGTTTCAATTCCAGCGTAACCTGCTTCAGCTATTTGCATTAGTCGACTTTCCCAGTTTCCAGTCATACCCCAGACTGATTTCATGATTTTTAATTCCATACAATCTTCCTTTACATAATTAGATTCAAATATTAAACATTCAGCACTTTTAAAATTCCCTTTAGCTTCACCTTTGGATCAGCTAAATCTTTTGGCTGCAATTTCACCTGTTTTTCTATCAACATTTCTGCGATTCGGATATCTTTTGCAATACTCGGTGTACCTATACCACTTGCAGCCATTAAACGATTATCAGATGACAGATGGAAAAAGAGCTTCCCTTTGCTACCAAGGTCCCGAATGATTGTTTTGTCGCCACCATCGACTAGACCCGTAACTTGTAAACAAAGGTCATATTGATCAGACCAAAACCACGGGACAACTTGAAAAGGCACGACGGTACCCAACATGGCTCTAGCTACATAAATTCCTTGATCTTGAGCATTCCGCCAAGCTTCAAGCCGAATTCTTTTCCCATTATAAATAGGGTGTGGGAAGGAACAACAATCACCCGCTGCAAAAATGGCCGGATCACTCGTTCTTAGGAACTCATTTACACAAATCCCGTTCTCGACTTCAAGACCACATGTCTCAGCTAACTTGGTTTCGGGAATAGCTCCGATCCCAGCAATAATGACATCTGAGTGAATAGAAGTTCCATCAGCAAGACTTAGAACAACCCCATCCTTTACTTTTTTAATCTTTTCAATTCCAATTCCAAACGTAAAAGTAACACCGGCCTCTCTATGACGCGCCTCTACTATTTTGGCAATTTCTTCTGGCACTCCTCTTGATAAAATACGCGAGCCTACTTCGACAAGGGTTACTGTACATCCCCTTTTGATAGCACTTGCAGCTACTTCAAGACCGATGAACCCACCACCGATAATGGTAATCCGTTTTCCTGTTTGTAACTCTGTTCGTATTTTCATAGCATCAGCAAAGGTTCGTAGATAAAAGAGCTCATGAAGGTCTGATCCTTCCATCATTAATTTTCTTGGACGAGCCCCTGTTGCAAGTAACAGTTTCTCATATGGAATTTGCCGACCATCAGCGAGCCTAACAAATTGATTTACTCGCTCAATGTCTATTACTTCACAACCTGCCACAAAATCAATTTCATTTTCAGTGATCTTTTCCTGGTCAATCAGGTATACTGGAGAACGTTGCTCTTCTTTTGTAAGACACTCTTTTGATAAAGGAGGACGCTCATACGGGACCTGTCTTTCTTCTCCCAATAAAGTAATCCTCCCTTTCCATCCTTGCTCACGCATTTCCAGCGCTGCACGTGTGCCGGCTTCACCAGCACCGACAATCACCATTCCCCGCTCTATCATTCGCAAATCCTCCTAGTTGATATTAATAAAGATCTTTCCATTTTCAACCTTCACGGGATACGTTTTTAAATTTTCACAGGCAGGAGCTCTTTTTGCTTTCCCAGTTGTAAAGTCAAATCTTCCATTATGCTTTGGACACTCTATCGTATATCCCATTACTAGCCCATCTGCTAAACGAACACGCTCATGTGTACAAAACCCATCTGTTGCATAATTTTCATCATCCTCCGTTCGATAAATCGCAAAACTTTGACCGTCAAAATCAAAAGGAATAACATCCTCTTCATCAATTTCATCTATCATGCATGCTTCAATCCAATCTTTTAATTCCATCAAAACCCTCTCCTTTTTTTGATAGCAACCTTTGCTATCAATCTAATATTGAGTACTATTGAACGACCTACCGAATTTTAAACAGAAAGCGCGTCACAAAAGGGAGCGCTTTCTATTATTGACTAGGTTTCAGCTTACATTGTGCAAGAATGTCTGTTTACTCTTACACTCCCCTAGAAGCATGCTTATTTTGTTTCAAATATGCATCATCTACTGTCCCAAAGGGATGCGGACCATTGCAAATGACTTAAACATATGTGTCAGTTACTTAGTTAGAAGATTCAAAAATTACACTGGTAGCTCTCCTTATCAATATTTAATTGAACAACGTATTCAACATTCCAAATCATTATTAAAAACGACGAATGACTCTATTGAAAATATTGCCTTTTCTTCAGGTTTTAATAGTGCAGCCCATTTTATTACTACATTGAAGAAGCGTACGAACCTAACTCCTAAAGAATTTAGAAGCCTGAAGCTTTGAGTTTTTAACGTTGGTGAAAAGATGCGCTGCAGGCGCAACTTTCCACCCTTTCAGAAGTCCACAAATTATATGAAAGAAGACCTTTCAACCTAATGGTCGAAAGATCAAACTTATGACAGATATTACTTTGTAAGGTTTAAAATCCATTCTTTCAAATCGACCATGCGAAAATAATCAGGTTTCGTTTCTGTGCCAGCAACTAGCATCGGAACTGATGATTCGTTTTTATGAAACCCTCCATGACTAGCTCCCCCAGCATGAGAAGGCGTAACTTCTCCTCTTAACTCATACCCAGGTTTGGCAGATATAACTACAAAGTCTCCTTCATGAGAATGTAACGTACTATGAATTCTTTTCAGAGCATCAGGATAATCACCGAAAGTAATACGATTTTCTATTAGAGTTAAGTCTAGAACCGAGTATTCCCCTCTAACCTCCCAGAATTGATCGAATTCATCTTTTACGTTCCCCCCCTCTTTAAATTGGAAGCTTTCTCTTTTGTCACCTGAAGCGACATGAATCCATTCATCTACTTTCCAAGATATTAGATCGAGGCGTTCGTCTCTTTTCAATTTCTCAACAATCTCCGTTACTGGTACCTTGTCTGTATCTAATGAATAGATAAAACATGACCTCAAATTGTTTGCTATAACTACTTGATCTTCTTTTCGCACGCCTCTACTCAATTTTGTAACCTTTAATGGCTGTAATAATTCTTTTAGGTCAACAAAAGCTTGTTTTCGGTCATCTTTTATGCCAGATTGACCATTATCCCCAATCAAAATCCATATGTGTTGATCAAGAGCCTCTTCCCATGTCGGAAACGAGTCTAAGATTGTCTGCAAGTTTTTATCCATTTCCTTAATCCCCTTCGTATCCATCGGCCCATGTTTATGAACGTTCTTATCATGATCAGGGAGATAGATAAGGGAAAAATCAGGAATATCTTGATTACTGACTAAATGGGTAAATTCTTGAGCCGCGAATTTATTATTAAAGCCATACTTGTGCCAAATACCGCTGTATTTCCCATTAGGATTTAGCCTAGACAAACATCCATAGGTATATTTTGTGGCAGATCTTGTATCAATTCGCTTCTTAATCGGAACAAAATAACGAATCAATCCAGGAATTGTTAGCTGGTGAGGAACGTTCCCTCTATTTACAAGCGGGTTAATAGAAGCAGATTTTTTCCCTTGTTCGTATAATTCCTCGTGAATGGTTTTTACTTTTGTATTTAAATGTTCATTATTTAATCGGTAAAGAGTATCTCTCAAGCATTTACTAAGTCCAAGTTTTATTTGATCGAAAACGTGCGTTCCATAATTGATAATTCTATTTTCCTTTTGGCTGTACCATGTTAGAGCTGGGATTCGATGTTGATCCGAATACTGTCCTGTAAGCAATGTACTTTCCACATTTACTGACATTGTCGGGAAAGGGGCAACGACGCTTGAATAATAAGACCCATGTTCCATGAAGTATGTAAAAGCAGGTAAGGTTTCCTCTTTTAGTGCCATCTGTAATGGTTTATCCATCAATGTATCAAGCATGACCATAATAACTGGTTTACCAGAAGTAGTAATTGAAATCACCTCTTATCTTTTTATTAAATAAAAACCAATATTTATCTTTAGTATGCAAAACAATTGCAGCAACTATCACTAAATAACATATGATATCTTAATTTCTTAATAAGTGGGTGAATGTATGTATTATTATCCTTATCGTCAAGACTGGGCTTCTCTTATAGAAGTGTTAGACCAAAGTTTATATGCAGAAAAAATGGTTTGTTCCATGACTACACAATTATTTCACATTCCAACTACTCAAAACCTAAAAGGAAATCCCGAAATGCATGAGCATCTTGTCCCTGCTTCTTACCATCGAGTAACAGCAATAGGTTCTGCCGAGCGATTACAAAATGGTGAATATCATGATTCAATTATCGCTACGTTGATTTCATGTGTAAACAGTGCACTAAGAGAAGATCAAGAAGTAATGAAATGGTTACAAGTAATGAGAGACAACGCTCCTAATGAATTTAAACCTTTTATTCAAAACAGTATTAGTTGGCAACAACAAACTGAGCAAAGTATGTCCGCTGCTCAACAGCTTTTAAGACAAATCGGATTTGAAACTCAAAACCAAAATAGTCAATATGCTTATTAGGAGAGGACAATATCGCTGATTGGGTGAAGGTAATGAATGCAGATCGTTTTGATCTAAAGCTTAAGAAAGCTGCACTAACGAACAATTAAATGTAAGAAATAACCGTCGTCAGTTTTGAAGTGACGACGGTTTTCTTTTTGCAGATTAATAGTTACAACGAGTGTGATATTGAATCTCAGATTCCTTAAAAAACTATCTTATTTTACGTGTTAAGATGATTCTCTTAAAAATTAAATAATAGGTAGAGGTATTTCCACTTTTTAAGTACATTTTATTGTATATACTCTAGAGGATTTGATTAGTATTCTTCTGAAACAAGTTAGAACATACTGTCTTTCTGTCCAACTTGATTATTATACTGTCGGAAGTGGATGGTTTGCTGTCGGAACTAGTCAATTTGCTGTCCAAACTCCTCACCTTTCTGTCGAAACGACTTTTATGAGCGTTACCACAACGCTCTTAGCCAATTCGAACATTCTAATTTGTACACACTAAAAAAGACAATCCATTGGATTGTCTTTTATCTGCCTGGCAACGTCCTGGCTCGCCATTTCTCTTCTACGGGGATGATTGGCATGGTGTCATTTCTTCGACGTTTCTCACATCGTATTACGAAGAGAAACAGCTCGTCTCACAGGGGGACATGGAGTTTTTTCAGAGAAGTATAATCATGTTGTAACCATCGGCTTATTCATAGAAGATGCTGCTCCTCCGGAACAGAGCTCTTCAGCGCCCTCTACTATTTATGTACAGAAAAAAAGCATTCCTCAACGGAATGCTTTTAGGTGCCTGGCAACGTCCTACTCTCACAGGGGGAAGCCCCCAACTACCATCGGCGCTGAAGAGCTTAACGACCGTGTTCGGCATGGGAACGGATGTGACCTCTTCGCTATCGCCACCAGACTAGTTTATTGAACATCGGATTCCTTAAAAGGTATCTTAGTTCACTTTTTGAGATAGTTCTCTCAAAACTAGATAATGCGTTCTAGAAACCATTGTCACACTTCACGAAGTATGACTTCAAGAATCAATTATTGGATAAGTCCTCGACCGATTAGTATCTGTCAGCTCCACGTGTCGCCACGCTTCCACACCAGACCTATCAACCTCATCATCTCTAAGGGGTCTTACTGGATTAACTCCATGGGAAATCTCATCTTGAGGGGGGCTTCATGCTTAGATGCTTTCAGCACTTATCCCGTCCACACGTAGCTACCCAGCTATGCTCCTGGCGGAACAACTGGTACACCAGCGGTGTGTCCATCCCGGTCCTCTCGTACTAAGGACAGCTCCTCTCAAATTTCCTACGCCCGCGACGGATAGGGACCGAACTGTCTCACGACGTTCTGAACCCAGCTCGCGTACCGCTTTAATGGGCGAACAGCCCAACCCTTGGGACCTACTTCAGCCCCAGGATGCGATGAGCCGACATCGAGGTGCCAAACCTCCCCGTCGATGTGGACTCTTGGGGGAGATAAGCCTGTTATCCCCAGGGTAGCTTTTATCCGTTGAGCGATGGCCCTTCCATGCGGAACCACCGGATCACTAAGCCCGACTTTCGTCCCTGCTCGACTTGTAGGTCTCGCAGTCAAGCTCCCTTTTGCCTTTGCACTCTACGAATGATTTCCAACCATTCTGAGGGAACCTTTGGGCGCCTCCGTTACTGTTTAGGAGGCGACCGCCCCAGTCAAACTGCCCACCTGACACTGTCCCTGAACCGGATCACGGCTCGAGGTTAGAATGTCAGCACAGTCAGGGTAGTATCCCACCGACGCCTCCAC
>NZ_JAWRVK010000021.1:0-83802 GCF_036663575.1 Halalkalibacter flavus | reverse complement strand
CCTACGTATTACCGCGGCTGCTGGCACGTAGTTAGCCGTGGCTTTCTGGTTAGGTACCGTCAAGGTACCGCCCTATTTGAACGATACTTGTTCTTCCCTAACAACAGAGCTTTACGAGCCGAAACCCTTCATCACTCACGCGGCGTTGCTCCGTCAGACTTTCGTCCATTGCGGAAGATTCCCTACTGCTGCCTCCCGTAGGAGTCTGGGCCGTGTCTCAGTCCCAGTGTGGCCGATCACCCTCTCAGGTCGGCTACGCATCGTCGCCTTGGTAAGCCGTTACCTTACCAACTAGCTAATGCGCCGCGGGCCCATCCTGTAGTGATAGCCGGAGCCATCTTTTAACCTGAGATCATATGATCTCAGATGTTACCCGGTATTAGCACCGATTTCTCGGTGTTATCCCAATCTACAGGGCAGGTTGCCCACGTGTTACTCACCCGTCCGCCGCTAACGTCATAAGAGCAAGCTCTTAATCAGTCCGCTCGACTTGCATGTATTAGGCACGCCGCCAGCGTTCGTCCTGAGCCAGGATCAAACTCTCCATAAAAATGGTAAGCTGATTAGCTCAATTTGCATCACGCTAGCAATGCAATAAATTAAGGATGAAATTTGCCCTATCGGGTAAATTTCTTTGACGAGATATTAAATCTCTTTTAATTCGCTTGGCTTTTGTTCAGTTTTCAAAGAACTCGTTAACCGCTGTTTCATCAGCGACATTCATTATCATAACATAATATTTCGTTCTACGCAACAGCTTTTTTAAAGTTTTTTTTGCATTCACCACCGAATCAATCAATCAGTTCACGGCGACAAAAAATAATATATCACAAATAATAATTCTACGCAATAGTTAATTTGAAATTAATTTTTGAGGCTAGATTTAATAATTTATCATAATTCGACACAAATAGCAACAGTGATTAGCACTACTACACTTTACCACAGTTCTCTATTTTAAAACTTAATCCTAAAAAACAAAGAAGACTTTAACTTTTTATATATGGAAGCTTTCCATTTTCTTTCTTTGTCCAAACAAATAACAATTTCTCTCCTTCCCAATGCGTAAAAAACTGACCTACCGAAACGGTTTTGTGCTTCCTTCTAGTTAGAAAACACGAAAGAAGCAAAAGATTCCTCTGCTCAACTCACTCATGATCGTCTCTCCAGCCCTATTAGGGAATAATAGGATTAATCCTAAAACGAGAAAGGAGCGGCATTTTGACATAACTTCAATATAGTTTACCGATCCTCATTCTTTCATCAATATCAGGTCATTTATGAAAATTTATGTCTCCGTCAAGTTTCTTCCTATCTAGAACAGCTATTTGAATTTAGTTACAGATTAGGAGAAAAACCGAAAGTACAGGACATGCTACCATTCGGTTTTATCCACAACTAGAGAATTTCCTTATTACCATCCCAAAAAAATAATCTGGATTCGGCACAGTAAGACTTGAGCAACTAAAGAGTCTGTCATTAGAACAAACGAAACCTCATTTCATCAAAAACTGAAGTTCGGCCCTCCAAAACAAAAAGTATTCCACACCAATTACCGCCGTACTCCAAAAGAAGCTGATTGATCAAGTATAAAAATGTCGTTTAGAAAATGCTAGTAAGAAAGGGGTTTTAGAAAGGAGAATGTAAGATGAGTAATTCAAATGACCAAAACCAAATTCAAAAGATGGCCGATTAGATAAAAACAAATGCTGTAAATATTGCGGGAGGATCAGTCAATAAAACTCACAGATAACGGAACGTGTGAGTCCGCTTGAGACGATGATAACCGCTAAAGTGGGACGAGGTACCTAGTCACCGCGCCCCTCCCCATTATTTATCATCAACAATAATATACGTTGCTTTAATCGGACCGTGAACTCCGACGATTAAGTTCATCTCAATATCGGCACTATTACTTGGGCCGGAAATGAAGTTAACACATGGTGCAACTGCCTCACCATTTTGATTCCCCTGATGAACAGATTCAGCAACCTGCGTCATTCGCGGTACAATCGTACTTTTTGGAATAATAGCGATGTATGTTGCCGGCAGTAAACTGACTGCACGCCCTTTGCCTTCTCCACTAAAAAGAACAACCGTCCCTGATTCGGCTAGCGTTTTATCACTAAACGTAATCCCGACATTCGCTCTTTCCGCTATCTCGATATTTTTCTCACCAAGCTTAGTATCCCAGATATGCACATCAACTTGTTTCGCCGGCAGCCCCTCCTCTAAAAGCATCGTTAAGCCAAATTCTTCAAAACGTGGATCATCCCAAGTGATTACCGATTGACCACCAAAGCCCATGACAATGCTTTCGAGCGCATGCGGCAAATCCTTCACCGTTGTCTTAATAACCTCAGTGTGAATTCTCTTGCCTTGTAACTTTAATGCTTCAACAAGCTCATCTTGAGTGTAGCCTTTAAACACTTCTTGCTGCGGTTGATGCTGCCACACTGGTTTTTCAAACTTACCGGAAGTTCTCGGGCGGCCAAGGCTTTTTGCGATATGATTAAGAAATGATTCTTGATTGGTTACCGTTCCTTTTGTCATCACTTTCTCGCCTCCTTCTTGCGATTTTTAAACCAGTCTCTAAATCTCTCATTACTTGGTGCTGGGAAATCACGAATTGATGTCCAGTTTTTCAATGGACCAGGACCATCAGAAATTTTTTCTTGCTTCACAAATGGTTTCATAATCTTTGGTGCGAGCCTTGTGCCGATATTATACATCGCCGGGTTTGCTGTCCCCATTCGGAATGCTTTCATTGAAAGGTTTTCAAATACTGGTGCTTTTCCTTCTTTTTCAACTATATTCTGACGGTGCTTAATTAACAGTTCGTGTAGTGGGATTTTCACCGGACACGCTTCTGTACAAGCTCCACAAAGTGTCGATGCATACGGCAGTTCTTTGTACTCGTCATAGCCACCTAGAAGCGGTGACAGAACCGCACCAATTGGCCCTGGATAAATTGAGCCGTATGAGTGGCCGCCAACATGACGGTAAACAGGACATACGTTAATGCATGCTGCACAACGGATGCAGTGTAATGCTTCTTGGAATTCTGTCCCTAATATTTTCGAACGCCCATTATCAACAATCACAAGGTGGAACTCTTCAGGTCCGTCAACATCGCCCTCACCCTTGGTTCCAGTTAATGCCGTAATATAACTTGTTAGCTTTTGACCAACAGCTGCCCGGGTTAATAAACTGACTAACACTTCCATCTCTTCCCACGATGGAACAATTCGTTCTATTCCCATTACGGTTATCTGTGTTTTCGGAAGCGTCGTTGCCATTCGCGCATTTCCTTCATTCGTAACTAGCGTCACTGTTCCCGAATCAGCAATCGCAAAGTTACAGCCTGTAATTCCAACCTCTGCAGCTAAAAATTCTTTACGAAGCTGCTCTCTCGCAAAAAGCGCCAACTCCTCAGGCTTCTCAGTATGTTTATAGCCTAATTTATCACGAAACACCTCACGAATCTGCTCTTTATTTTTGTGCAGAGCTGGTGCAACAATGTGCGAAGGTGGATCATGGTCATCGACTTGTAAAATCCACTCACCGAGATCTGACTCAACGACATCACAGCCGATTTTTTCAAGTGCTTCGTTCATGCTGATTTCTTCGGTTACCATTGATTTTGATTTCACAATTTTTTTCGCATTTTTCTTTTTAACGACATTTGTAATGTACTCATTTGCTTCTTCCGCTGTTTGCGCAAAGAACACATGACCGCCGCGCTTTGACACATTTTCTGCTAACATTTCAAGGTAGTAATCAAGATTTTCAAGCGTATGCTTACGAATCTCTTCACCATGATTGCGCCATTCCTCCCAATTGCCAAGCTCTTCCGCTGCGTTTAAGCGCCCGTCCCGCAAACGCCCTTGAGCCGCTGATACTGCGCCGCGCATAAATGAATCTGAAAGCCCTTGATCAACACGCTCTTTAAATTCTGCTGTACCTATCTTCATTCCCATTTTACTTACCCATCCCTTCTACTTGCGACTATTTAACACAGTGGCAATATGCATCACTTCAATCGGTTTTCCTGTTCTGCTCATTCGACCGCCGATGTTCATTAAACAGCCCGCATCTGCACCTATTAAAATATCTGCTTTGGTTGATTCGACACATCTTACTTTTTCATCAACCATCTGCTCGGATATATGCGACATTTTCACCGAAAACGTTCCACCAAAGCCGCAGCAATTATGTTTATCTGGAAGATCCGTAAATTCCAGCCCTTTTACATTTTCCAGTAACGTCATAGGCGCCTCCTTTACCCCTAAGAGACGAGTCATATGACATGATGTATGATACGTTCCACGTGCTGGTAGTGAGGCACCAACATCTTCAACTTTTAGCACATCAACAATAAACTGTGTAAGCTCAAACGTTTTAGCAGCAAGTGCTTTTGCTTTCGGCTCCCATACAGGGTCTCCGGCAAAAATTTCCGGATACTCATGAAACATCGTCCCACATGATCCAGACGGTGTTACCACATACTCAGATTTTTCAAAAACATTTATCATATGCTTTATTGATTCCTTTGATTCTTTTAAATAACCGCTGTTATATGCTGGTTGACCACAGCACGTTTGTCCTTCTGGAAAGTCAACTTCACAGCCTAAACGCTCTAGTAACTCGACTGTGTCCATACCAACATCGGATTGAAACATATCAACTAAGCACGTAACAAATAAGGAAACTTTCATCTATGATTCTCCTCCCGTATCTATCCATAATCGATATTCTAATATATTATCGTTTCTTTATTTTAACTTTAAAAGTAAGTCACACTTTATTCAACAGGTCATCTGATGACCGAAAACAAAAAATAGCCAAAGCCCCACACCATGTGGAGCTCTAGTTCTGAACTACGCCGAATGTTTTTTTTCTTTTATTGTATTGTTTTTACTTCTACCTTTACTAATCATGAACACAATAAAAATCGCAACTGCAGCAAGGACAAACGTCCCCGCATTGAGACCAAAGCCATTCAACCAAACAAAGCCAAGTCCGCCGGCGAAAATAACGTAGTACGTCATTGGTATCAATAATTTTCGAATTAAACGCCCTTCTTTTCCGATTAAACCAACTGCCGCTGACGCTGCTACAACGTTATGCACACAGATCATATTTCCTGCCGCACCACCGACTGCTTGCAGAGCAACAATAACCGCTGGGTTCACACCGATATTATCAGCAACACCAAACTGGAACAATCCAAACATCATATTACTAACCGTATTACTTCCTGCAATAAAGGCACCGATCGCACCGATTGTTGGGGCAACTAACGGCCAGTTTGCTCCGAAAATTGTAGAAATCCCTTCAGCAAGTACGATTGGCATGCTGTCGTATCCCGAACTGTTCACACCCGAGTTGATAAACACTTGAACCATAGGTATGGAAAAAATTAATGCTACAATTGCACTAGCAACAGTCTTAAACGAATCACTCGCTGCACGCGCAAATTGTTCCACTTTCATATGGTGCATAAAGAAAACAATCATCGCTACAAGAATAAAAATGGTACCTGGTATGTTTAATGGTGCTGATGCCACCGTAATGGTTGTACCAAATAGATTTTCTGCTTTTAACTCCCACGACTTCAGCCACGTGCTAAACGGCAAGTAAGCGACACGCGTTACGACTAACAGTACAGCTACTAAAATATAAGGCATCCATGCTGAAAGTGTTGAGATTTTACGAGCTGGCTTTTCATCTTCATTTATTTTTAATTTACCCGTCCATTCAGAATCCCAGTTTTCTTTTTTATCAAAATCCCAAACATCCTTTGGCATTAAGAAACCGCGTTTTGCAGCTGGAATTACAATCGCTAGTCCAACTAAGCCACCAATTAACGATGGAAACTCTGGTCCTAACAGATTCGCAACGAGTGCGTATGGAAGTGTAAAGGCAACTCCAGCGAATACCGCAAACTTCCAAACTGCCAATCCTTCTCGTAATGATTTATTTTTACCGAAGAAATACGTCAGCATTGTTACCATGAATAATGGGATGAAAATTCCGATAATCCCATGGAAAATGGCAACTTGTCCACCGATCGCATTAATGTAGGCATCATAAGAAATACCAAGATCAGCGACATATTTATCAACAAGAGGCACATCTTTTAATCCTGAATTCACTCCGACTAAAATCGGCGTCCCAACCGCACCATATGATACGGGTGTTGATTGAAGCAGTAACGCAATCATAACCGCTCCCATCGCTGGAAAACCAATCGCTACTAGAAGTGGCCCAACAATTGTTGCAGGAGCTCCCCAACCCGCGGCTCCTTCAAGGAATGAACCAAACAGCCATGCCACAATAATTGCCTGAACACGACGGTCAGGTGAGATACTCATAAATCCTTGACGAATCGTATGAACAGCACCACTCTCTTTCAATGTATTCAGTAATAGTATCGCTCCAAATACAATTAATGACACCTCAAGTGCTGTGACAACACCTTTCATTACTGCTACACCGACTTGATTTCCGGCAACCCCCCATACCGACACCGCCATGACCACTGTAACTAACAAGGCAATCGGCATCGCTCTTTTAGCAGGCCACCGCAAAACAACTAAAAATAAAAACACGGATAGAATCGGAATTGTTGCTAAAAAAGCTAGTGTTCCAATACTCATAATCGCTCCCCCCAATTGATAATTCCCCGCCTGAGCAAGTCATCTGATGACCAGATGACCTTATTATATGTAAAGCGCTTTCATATTTCAATAAAAAATTCAAAAAAACTCCTAGAAAAATTCAATGATATTTTTCAAATTGGTATTGACACAGCAAGAAATTTTCTAAATTCAATAAAAAAAGCGCGAAATCCGCGCATTTCTTTCTTAATTATGATCTTTTTCCAAGTATTTCATTAATACATCTTCAACCCCAACAAGGTGATTAAGCATACGCTGTTGGGCGAGCGTACCATCTTCGTTTTTGATCGCTTCAAAAATTAATTGGTGCTCCTGATTTAAGCGCTCCCAAGTCGATTGTTCTGAATAAAGCCATAGCCGACGCGTTTCTCTCATCGTGATTACCATCATCTCAGCCACATTATTCATTAAACTCATTAGTAACGTATTTTGTGAAGCTTTAGCAATCGCCATATGAAAATCGAAATCGTTTTTTTCGCCAAGCTCTTCATTGCCGCTGATCCGATCCATCTCAACAAGAATCTGCGCAATGCTTTCTAAGTCTTCAGCTGTACGCTTTCTTGCCGCAGCCTCGGCAGCACCGACTTCAAGTATTTTTCTTACTTCAAGTAAGTTTTTCACATCTTCTACTTTCATTAAAAAAGCGGCATTTATCGGTAAAGTCAACAGTTCAGGATCAAACTCCCTAATGTATGTCCCTTCCCCTTGTCTCATCTCAACAAGCCCCATTGCTCTGAGCGCACTAAGAGCTTCCCGAATCGCCGAGCGCCCGACCTGAAAGTTCTCAGCAAGCTGTTCAACGGAATCAAGCTTGTCTCCAGGACGAAAATCACCGCGCTTAACCATGTCGACAAGGCTTTCCGTCACTTCTTCATATATTTTACGTGTGCGAATTTTTTTGTACTCCACTACATGTCCCTCCACTCGCCTATCATATCTTAATCATAGCCGAAGCTGGTCATTTGGACAATGAGAAAACAGTATTCATGGATATAGTCTGCTCGTAAATGATTTAATTCTGCGTCCGAATTACGATGTTAGATTAGTAAATCTTGTGGATAGCGAGGGGGGGAAAAGCTGAATATCTTTTAAACTTCAATTATAATACTTGTACTTACGTGCAAATCTGCAACGATAAAAATTGAAATTTAACTAGGTTACTTTTCAGTTTGCTGCATTTACTTGCCAATTCAACTTCACGATGATACCTAGATGTGTCTTTGCTGTGTTGAAGTGTGAAATTTTTCAAGGGTCAATTTGAAGTATTTTTAACACCATTCTATCTTCCATTTTGCACCATACCTCCCCTTCAACACCCGAACCTGCTGCTTCAGCAACTGATTCTCTCTTGCTAGTAATTCATTCTTCAACTCGTATTCCCGCATTTTCTTTTTCAACAATGACATATCTTACGCTACTTTTAATTGATGGACTTCTCCCATATGCCTACCTCCTTTTTATTCTTTCTCAGAAGCTATGCTTTTGCTAGATTCACAAACCTTCCATTTTCCTTCTCAAACAAGGCCTCCACCGTCCCAACAGGTCCATTCCGTTGCTTTGCGACAATGATTTCAATTTTGTTTCGCCCGTCCGTTTCATTGTCGTAATAATCAACGCGGTACAAAAAGGCAACAATGTCCGCATCCTGCTCAATGCTTCCCGATTCTCGAATGTCCGACATCATTGGCCGTTTCTCTTGGCGGGCTTCAACCTTCCTTGATAGCTGCGAAAGGGCTATAATCGGGACGTCGAGCTCTCTTGCCATTGCTTTTAGGGAACGTGAGATTGAAGACACTTCTTGTTGGCGGTTTTCTCCTCGTTTGCTAGAAGGCTGGATGAGCTGGAGGTAATCAATGATTACAAGTTGGTCGCGGTTTGGGTATCGACGTTTGATTTCGCTTAGTTTAGAACGAATTTCAGAGACTTTGATACTCGGATTGTCGATGATTTCCATCTCCTCCCCTGCGGCAGTTAACAGCACCCATGTGCAAGGCAAACGCCGTTTTTCCGACAGAAGGTCTCGCAGCGACAATGATCAGGTCCTGCTTTTGCCAGCCTCCTGTCATTTTATCGAGATCGATGATGCCACTTGGTCTTCTCCTAAGACCTTCAGTTGGTTCGTGCAACGTTTCAACTACATCAGCAAGCATCTCTATTTTCGTCCGGTGTTGTTTCTTAACCGTCAGCTCCTGTATTTGTTGGAGCTCCGTGATCAGAGTATCGATGGTCTCATCATTTGCTTCATTGTGAAATTGTTCGGTGAGCTTCATGGCCGACCGCTTCATGTTCGAGGATCAGTTCTTCGTAGTGTTTAAAGTTGATAGTTGTAGCGACGGCATTCATCAGATCAGATCAGATCAGATAGGTACGCCACTCCCCCAATCGATTCGAGGACATCGCGTAACACGGTAACGACAGATACGATATCTGAAGGAGTTTCGGACCGTTCTAATGCTCGCATCGCTTGAAAGATGATCTTATGGCGGGCTTCGTAGAAATGTTCTTCCTGTAGACTGCATTCTTTAATAAGCTCGGGATCAAAGAAGATGGCTCCAATAACAGCGTGTTCAGCATAAAATGCGTGCTCACTCATCTTCTGCCTCCGTTAATCCAAGCTGCTTGAATCGTTTGTGGAATTCTTCGATTTGCTCTTTCGTTGGGGGATTCTCAGAGGCTCGTTTTTCATACTCCTGCGTTTTTCTCAACACTTCGTTTTCCTGAAGTGGAAGAGGCAATATCTGAAATCGTTGGTGGCCAAGGGTTGGTCATAATATATTCATTCAACCGTTTCAGAACCCCAGCAAGATCCATTTGCAGTAAGACTGGGACAAGGATTTTTATTTTCCGTTCCGTGATTTCGTAGGATGGATAGATTTCGTGGATCGTTAGGAGAACTTCGGCTGCTTCCTCATTTGTCATGAAAAATCACCTCGTTTCACTCGTTCAAGTAGATCCGTTGGGGAGGTTCGCGTTTGTCGCTTCTGGAAGTGGGTTTCGTTGGCTTCAATGGCTTGGATGGTCGTTAAGTTATGATTCGACCATTTTTTCAAAATTCCTTCTGCATAATCCCAGCGTTTTTGCCTCTCAATAAGAGAACAATCCTTGACTCCCTCGAGTTCCTTCCGAATACAATCAAGCATTGGTTTGCCTCCGCGCCCAAGGTTGTGCTTGCCCCAGTTCTTGATCGCAAGCTCCCTTGTTTCAGCATAACGAATAAGTTCATGCTGGTGCAAAAAACGCTCAAATAACAGCTGCACCGTTTCAACGGAGAAGCCTGTTTCAAAAGCCACTTGTTTCTTCGTAATCCGGTAGATGCCAATCTGAGTCACTTGCGGATTGGTGAGAAGATACATAAAAAAGAACTTATCCTCCGGTGTCATCTCTTCCATCACTTTTGGATCATTCCAGAACCCTGTTTGAATCATACGGAATTTAGCCATATGAACATCCTCCTATCGTATGTATGTCTTCACACTGTATATATAAAGCTAAGTTGAATTTCGTTAGGAGGATTTTTAAAAAAGATGACTTTTCATAAAAAGATTTATTAGTTCTTGCAGATAAAAAGTAGATATCGATAACAATAGCGGTTTTAGATTGGCTACTCCAGCGCTCTGATTCCCCTCATTTCTTCACCAAAAAAGTTAACTTTTTGGGGAGTGCCTGGTCACTCCCCCTTGATGCTCAAAAGAGAAAAATCTATATTTAGATTCCACTCCAATTCAAATTGCTAAAACTATGTGTTTCCGCCTTTCAACCTTTATTTCCTTTTATTCCCTTTATTGTTATCACCGCTAGCCGGAACTTTTCCGTGTAATTCTGGTGCATTTTGATTACGGCTGCCTTTATTATATTTTTTGGTCATATTTCACATCTCCTTTCTTAATTCTTTCTTCAGTTTATCCCCTTTTTGAAATCATATGTTTTTTCTATTCATAAGAATGTTCTTCCTGTAGATCTAACGAAATGCGAAAAGCGTTGATAATACGCTGGCGTTTCTGTATGTATGAGGTGGTGTAACAAGCGGTGCCTGCGCGGTAGACCCAAAGTGTTTCTGACATTTTTAATTAACTTATCCATAAATGATTAACTCAGTATTGGATAATCTAAAAATAGGAGGTATGAAAATGATCGCTTATTTTGGTACTTTGAATAAAATTGAAGATTTTACTAGTGAGGAAAAGGTTCAAAACGTCAATAACGTTATTGGTACAATTGGATTTTGGCTTACATCTGATATTCATTCTGCTAAACCTTATGCAATTGGAACGGAGACGGTTTATCAAAAGTCAGAAACGGAATTTTGGGAAGATGGAGCACCTAAAGTTATTCAAGTTGAAAAAACGGTAACTGGCTTTATTTACAAAATATTTATAGATGAATTAAACCTTAAAATATATGATTCTAACACCGGGGATTCATATGAGTTGTTTATGAATGAACGTGACAAGTATTGTGAATATATTCATGCCGGAAAAAGAAACTTTACCTGGAAAGATGAGGCTATCCTTTTAAATATGGTGGAAGCCAATGAGAAATTTCGTAACAGCCTTATTCGTCAGGGGTATGAAGGCTTTGTCATTCAAAATTGCAAACTACAAAATGGAGTTACTGACTTGTATTGTTTTTTTTCAATAAACTCACCGCTCATTTCAGATATTATACCGGTAGAAACGTTGTAGTGTGAAACAGCGCCAGTCCCCCAATCCACTAACGCTTTAAAAAAACGGGGGACCATAGCCCAAGGTTTCCTATGACTCCCCATGTGTTTTCTCATATCAACTATTAATTCTACTAAACTCTTATGGTATGGAATAAATATTTCTTGGTCGATCTTCATTAAGATTTCTTCTTTTGTCGCCCACTTCACTCGTTGTACTTCCTCTGGTTGTAACGTTAAGCCCATTAATCTTCCATTTTATAATAGCATTTCATTCCCAAATAATTTGCTGACTCCCAGTCCACTAGTGGAGGCCGGCACACTGAAAGAAAGACACCCACGATAAATATTGATATAATTAAATTAGTTCCATTATTCACATAGAAAAACGACCAATTATTTTTCAAAAGGAGACGAGAAGGATGAGAACAATTAAGCTTGGAACTAGTGATTTACAAGTACCTGTTGTTGCAGTAGGTTGTATGCGGATTGATTCACTCGATAAAAAAGAGGCAGAAAGCTTTGTACAGACAGCATTAGAAAATGGTGCAAACTTTTTTGAGCATGCTGATATTTATGGTGCAGGTAAATGTGAGGAAATATTTGCTGACGCTGTTCGCATGAATGATGATGTCCGGGAAAAGTTGATTCTCCAGTCTAAATGCGGTATTCGACCAGATGTAGGCACGTTCGATTTTTCCAAGGAACATATTTTAAATTCCGTTGACAAAATCCTAAAGCGTTTGAAAACAGATTATTTGGATGTATTCCTTCTTCATCGTCCGGACGCACTCATGGAGCCTGAAGAGGTTGCAGAAGCCTTCGATTTTCTCGAAAGTTCAGGAAAAGTAAGACATTTCGGAGTTTCCAATCAGAATCCGATGCAGATGGAGCTTTTAAGCAAATACATAAAACAACCGATCGTTGCTAACCAGCTTCAATTAAGTATTACAAACACAACGATGATTTCTAGTGGGATCAATGTCAATATGGAAAATGAAGCTGCAGTCAATCGCGATGGTAGTGTGCTTGATTACTGCAGGTTAAAGGATATTACAATCCAGCCTTGGTCACCTTTCCAGTATGGCTTTTTTGAAGGCGTATTCCTCGGAAACGAAAAGTTCCCGGAATTGAACAAAAAAATTGATGAGGTTGCTGCAAAATATGAGGTATCAAATACAACGATTGCTATTGCGTGGCTGCTGCGCCACCCTGCGAACATGCAGCCTGTAGTCGGAACGATGAATGAAGGCCGATTAGTAGATTGTATAAAAGCTAGCGATGTCCACCTCACCCGTGAAGAATGGTATAGCATCTATCGTTCCGCAGGAAACATACTTCCTTAATTTGAAGCATGGGGACGGGTCTTCCATTTCGTTTATTACAGAATTGTAACTGATTTGGAAGGGTAGGTCCGTCCCCGCTTCCCCATTTTGTTCTATTGAATGTACTGTGTAGCAAACGCTGATATTAACAATAAATTACATCTCCTATTTTGAACAAAGTTTGATCAAAATTGGGACTATTAATCATACTTTATTTCAGAAGGCGAATAATCGTAAATTGTGCCTCTTATAAAAAAAAGTCATCTCTTCTAATTACACTATTTTTATGATGTGACTCCTTCTTTATCACAGGTGCATTTTTTCCAATCATTACGCATATCACAACAACAATCGCTAAAACAAACGTTAGCCATGTAATTGATTCTCCTAAGAATAATACAGAAAATCCAATCATTAAAAAGGGCTGTAAGTACTGAATTTGCCCAACTCTTGCAATCCCTCCTAAAGACATCCCACCATACCATGCAACATAAGCTAAAAATTGACTTACAACACCTAAATAGAACAAACTAATCCAAGCTTCGATAGGCGCTTGTAACATATTAGCTGATATGCTGAAGCCAACAGGAATAATAAAAAACGGGGCGCCAATTAATATAGCCCAAGCAATAACTTGCCAACTACCAAGCTCATTTGATAGTTTTCCACCTTCTGCATAACTTAATCCAAGTAATAAGACCGCTACAATTAGTGCAATATCTCCTTTTTGTAATTGACCTAAACCTAAATATACGGCATAAATAAGCACTGTCATAGCACCCGTAATACTCGAAATCCAATAGCGTTTCGAAGGTCGCTCACCTCCACGCCACATAGCAAAACCAGCTGTCGCAAGTGGTAGTAAAGCCAGCTCTATTGCACCATGAGATACAGGCAATGATTTCATTGCAAATGTTGTTAATAACGGAAAGGCAAGTACAGCACCTACAGCAACAATAACTAAGCTTATAAATTGTCTTTTATTAGGTAATGGTTCCTTTTTTATGATAAAAATGATACTTACGATTATTGCTGCAATAACTGTCCTACTTAACCCAACAACTGTCGCACCAAAATAAGGGACAGCGATACTTGTTGCTGGTAATGTAAGACTAAAACAAATTATGCCAATAAAGCCTAGTAGCATTCCTCTTTTAATATTATTCTCCATCTATATCCCCCTTCACAGGCATAAAAAAATATCCCATAATCATAGTTAAAAGGATTAAGCTAATTAAACATGATTGTAATGAATATCAACTCTTTTTAAAACAAGAGAATCCCCCATCTGTCATGGGACAGATAATTAAGGAGAATATATATGACAACAAAATATAGTGGCATTTTAAAATGGGTGAAACAACAAATTGAGAATGAGAAGTTAAAAACAGGAGATAAATTACCATCGATTCGGCTGCTCGCTGAACAATTTCAATGTAGTAAAAATACGGTTGTAAAGGCATTACTTGAATTGGAAAAACAGCATATTGTCTATGCAAAACCAAAAAGTGGCTATTACGTTGTTGATTATTATCAAACACCTATTACACATGAAAATGATATTGATTTTTTATCTGCAGGTCCAGATAAACGTATCATGCCTTATGAAGACTTTCAGCATTGTATTAATCAAGCAATTGACCATTATAAAGAGCAATTATTTACTTATAGTGAGCAACAGGGACTAATTTCTTTACGAACGGAGCTTACGAAGTATTTACAACATTTACAAGTATTCACAAAACCTGATCGACTTGTCATCACTTCTGGATCACAACAAGCTCTTCATATTCTGTCCGTCATGCCATTTCCAAATGGAAAAAAGAATGTATTAATTGAGCAGCCTACCTACTTTGGTATGATAGATTCCTTACGGTTAAATCAGATTACAACGTTAGGAATTGAATTAACAATGGAGGGTATTGATTTTGAAAGGCTTGAGAATTTGTTTCGAACCAATGATATTAAATTCTTTTACATCATCCCAAGATGCCACAATCCACTAGGGCATCATTACACAAATGAAGAAAAGAAAAAAATCGTTGCTCTTGCAGAAAAATACGATGTATACATTGTAGAAGATGATTACTTAGCAGAATTAGATACGGATTCAAAAGCAGACCCTTTGTTTGCGTACGAACCCAACGGAAGAGTCATTTATGTTAAGAGTTTTTCGAAAGTATTTTTACCGGGACTACGTATCGCTACTGTTGTACTACCTGAAAAAATGATTCCATCCTTCATTCACTATAAATTTAGCTCTGATTTCAATACATCACCACTTTCACAAGGAGCATTAGAAATCTATTTAAAGAACGGGATGTTTCAATATCATTTAGAAAGCGTAAAAAAATTGTACATAAAAAAAATGAATACATTATTAGAAGCTTGTTCATTGTATTTACCGAACTATGTACAATTTACAAAACCAAAAAGTGGTTTTTATCTCACCATCTTTTTGCCTTCCCATATAGATGTCGATAAATTGATTTACCTATTACATGAAAAACATATTTATATAGACAACGCATCTAGAATGTACTTAGCTGAAGACAAACAACAAGCAACAATTCGACTGAGCATTTCACAAGTAAATGAATGTAAGATACATCTCGGTATTCAACAATTAGCAACTTATATAATCGATATGCAAGAAAAAAAGAAATACAATCCACTCTCGTTTAAATCCTATCATTAAAGCCAATAAGACACCTTTGTTTCAATGTAACTTATCTATATTTAAGTTTTATTTAAAAATCACAATTGCAAAATGTAAGGCAAGTGGGATTAATTAGGTTCAATTGTCCTTAAAATGGAGGGGAAAACCTACTATTTCCGGATTGAATTAACACATTTCCACGAAAATAATCCTATTATGTAGTAAAATAGTTTTATAAAGTGAATCAATTTTAAGGTTTCATGCTTCGGTGGATTTAAAACTAGGGAATTTTAAATTGTCGTTAGGTACTGAAAAGCTATATGGTTATATAGAAAAAGATTTCAATCAATACCCGTTATTATGGAAAGAGATGATTCATCCATTTGATCTTCCAAAAGTTGAAGAAATCGAGAAAATGATATATGCAGAAAAAAAGCGTGAAACTTTTATTAGTGAACACCGAATCATTCGAGGCGATGGTGAGATTATTTGGGTAGCTGCCCATTTTACTCCTATATTTACAGCTGAAAACGAAGTGAAAAAAGTAAATATTTTCTCCTATGATATTACGGATCGTAAAAAGGCAGAAGAAAAAATTCAACACATGGCCTTCCATGATAATCTAACAAACTTGCCCAATCGCCCATTGTTTAGTAAATTCGTAGAAAAATCATTATCATATTCTAAACGAAATAATACTCAATTCGCACCTATGTATATAGATATTGATCATTTTAAACAAGTAAATGATACATTTGGACATAATGCGGGCGACCGTTTATTAATAGAAATAGCTAAACGGTTGAATGAAAGCGCTCGCGCAAATGATGTGGTCTGCCGTCATGGTGGGGATGAATTTATGATTTTACTAGATGATGTTAAGAAAGAAGATATTGAAGCTGTAGTTAAGCGAATTATTAAGAAATTATCATCTCCTATCAATATATTAAATGAGAATGAAGTTTTCATTTCTCCAAGTGTATCGGTATAAGTCTATACCCCTTTGATGGAGAAGATGAACATACTTTAATAAAGAAAGCAGATGCCGCCATGTATCTTGTCAAAAAAACGGAAAAAACAACTATCAATTTGGAAGCACAGGGGTGGTTCGCGCGCTTCCCTAGTAATTACATCCACAAGAATGCACCATCTCTGTCATGGTTTACCAGCACTTTCCACGGAATTTACCACTTATTGTCAACATGTTTACCAATAGAAGAAAGTCAACGGTTTTAAGTGAAAAAGCCTAATCCTCCTTATCGTTAAAGAGGAATTAGGCTTTTGTCTTCCGCAATCACGACAGTTGTGGAATATCAATTTCTATTGAACAGTATCGTTGTACTGTGCAGCAAAAGATCCAGTTATTAATGAAAGTTCTTGTTTAACATTAAGGCATCTGTTAGCAGAGAATCATGTTCTTTTCAAACTTGCTTCAAATAAATCTATAATTTCTAAAAATCTCTCAGCTTCTCTAAAAGTATGGTCAGCCAAAAGGGGATGGATATTACTCTTTATACGACATGCTTCAATTAACTCTCTAGCTGTTTTCTTAAAATCTCTCAATGAAGCAACTGATACTTTATTCTGGTCTAAAAATTGACCAAGTATTGGTTTAGTTTCGGATTCAGGTCGCATAGAATCTAAATCAATAGCTTGAAAAACTAATTGGTCAAAATCATGACTAAATTCCCTAGCTTGTTCTACTAATTTTCTTTCCGAAGGGTCTAAAAGATGACCTATAAACTTAGCATGGTCTGCCATAATTTTCAATAAAAATACATTTTCTTCTATCACAGTATCTGGTTCTGGGGCAAACTTCCCTTCATTCAGTTCTTTTAAACGATTAGCAAAATATGCTGCCTCTCTACTTATATGATCAACTAACAAAGGGAAATTGTTATGACGGATTTGGCAACTTAAAGTTAAGCCTAAAACTTTTCGTTTGTAGCCCCATATTGCTGCTGCAGCTTGGTAAACCTCACTATTAAAGGCTTGAACTTGACGTAAATCTGAATTTACGGTAAATCTAGCTAACCTTTCTTCAATACTTTCGAACAATGAAATAAACTGTTGGGCTTCATCGATAAGTTGTGTCTGTTCATAAGTAAAACCCAAGCTTAAAAATAAGGCATGTTCTTTCATAATCCTAGACCAAAATCGGATTTCGTCTAATGACCTCTCAACTATCGGATTTGCCATATTATCCCTCCTTATTTAACCCTCCTTTCTATATATACGTGTAATACTTTGTACTAATTCGTTATTTACTCCTTTAATGGTTCGTATATATTTTATTTCAAATTAATGACTTACTGAAAACATCTTCCACTAAACCGCTTCGTTTAGCTTAAGTACATTTATTCACAATGTCACCCGAAGCTGAAGTCATTTGTTGCACAGTAATTGTCTACTACGAGTAAAAATAAGCAATATTACCTGTTACCACTAGTAAATAATAACAACCCCATATTGTCCTCTTTTTATCTCATTATGTTCGTTTCTTCAATTATAGTAGTTAGCTCCTGGTTCCGATCAATCCCCTGCTTTCGCTGCATGAATCAACTCTGCTGCAACGTCTGGACGACGGATCACACAGACCGCATCCCTTCCCGTTTGATACCACATTAGGTGCAGGACAGCCCATATTGATATCCACAACATGAAAACCTTCTTTCGCCATTCCAATAATGACCCTCGGTGCATTCGTTTCATCCATAAATTCGTTCTTCATTTGATCAATAACCGTAGTAGCCATAGAAACTACATCGTGATCTAATATCGGTGTAATCTTGAAGGCGCAATATGTATTTTTCAAAACATTTCTTTTATACTCTTTATTATCCGAATCATCAGACAAAAGAGTTACTATTTGTATCAATTATTCCATTAGTTATATTTTCAAGGAATAAACCAAAGTGTTTCAAATTAATAAGCAAAAACTGTGTCAAATTACTTTACTGTCACATCTTTTCCTTATAGCTCAAAAATCAACGTTTCACTATAGAATGAAAATGGCTCTGGACTGTCAATGAGTATATACCCCAATGACTGTACCCTTTCATAATAGGTCAGCTCATTTATATAAGTTAACTTAAATGTGTAAGCTAACGCAATGCAGTTTTCCGTTGTTAGTTTCCATTTAAATTAACTTCAGCCTCCTTAAAAATAAAAGTGTGTGGTCAATATATATTCTAGTAATAATCTTCAAAACAAGTTGAGTTTCATCATGATTTCTAATCCTTTACAGCACCTGACGTCATACCACTCACAATGTATTTTTGTAGTACTATAAATATTATGATAATTGGAAGTGCTGCTATTGTTGATACGGCCATCAAGTTATTCCATTCAGTACCATATTGATCAGAAAAAGTATAGAGGCCAACAGTTAGTGGTCGAATCTTTTCATTCGATGTTAATGTTAAAGCAAATAAAAAATCACCCCATGCAAATAAAAAGCTAAATGAACCTACAGTTAATAATCCAGGTTTTACACAAGGTAAGATTACTCTAGAAAAAGCACTAAACTTATTACACCCATCTATTTGTGCCGCTTCTTCTAATCCACCTGGAAGGGAGAGAAAAAATGGACGAAGAACCAATATTGCAAAAGGGAGAGCACTTGTTGTATTAGCTAAAATTAAAGTAACATAATTGTTAAGTAATCCAAATTGTGAAAATAACATAAAAAGTGGCATAGCCATCATAATTGTAGGTAACATTTGAATTACTCAAACGACGGAAATAATTGGCACCATCAATTTTTGCAGCTTCGGAAAGTTGATTATGACAAAATAAGCCAAGAAAGGAGTAGTGAGTGGCATTATCACAAAGAACTAGAAGTACTATTAGTCTTATCAGGTAAGATTGAGCTATTAATAGAAAATGAAGTATTGATTCTTAATGAAGGAGATTTTGTGCTAATTGGTTCAAACCAGCTTCATAAAAGTATCAAGCATGATCTTGATAATTTGCAATATATAGTTTTTCAATTTGATGTTCAACAGTATATAGATCAAACTATTTTTAATTATTTGCAACATTTCTCAGAAACTCATAAGCCTTTAAGTTTTTTAAACTATATTTTCGAAAAAGAAAATGTCAAATCCAATTTCTTTAATTGTATTATGGAAATATATAAAGAAAATAAAAATAAAGATAAAGGATATGAAATTGCAATTAGCCTATTAATAAGAAAAATGTTACTCATCCTAATTCGAAATGATTATAAACAAATTCTAGACATAACTTATGATAAGGATTACAAAAAATTAAAACCTGCATTAGATTATATAGAAGATCATTTAGGAGAGCGATTAGACCTTAACCATATTAGTAGCTTAGTTAATTTAAGTTATTTCTACTTCTCTAGACAATTCAAGAAAATAATAGGTATGTCATTAACGGATTATATAAATTTCAAGAGAATTAAAAAAGCTGAACGCCTATTGTTGACTGAAAATATTAGTATTGTTGAAACCTCAACTTCAGTAGGAATTCCTAATATATCTCACTTTTATAATTTGTTTAAAAGACATAATCAATGCTCACCAAATCAATTCATTAAACAATTACAAGGAAATGACGACAAGTAATCCATTTGAATAGAATTAAAGATGTGTATATGGAAAAGTTGTGCAGGATCTATTTAAATCAAAAAACCTGTTCTTCTTTTACAGAAAGGAATTGATAATATAACTATGTATGAAAAACACCGTGTTAAAAATTATTCTAATCTACAAAAACAAAATTCGTCCTGTTACTCTTGCGCATTAAAAACTCTAAGCTACATTCAACATCAACTGTCAACCACATATTGACCGGAAGAATAACGAAGGACTTACCCTAGATTTTGGAGAAACTTAACCAACGCTGACCAGCTTTTCGTTTTGTTTAAAAACCCGCTCAATGCTATGCATTAAACCAATAAGAAGTTTTCAATGAAACCTAAATAGGAACCAGGATGACAATCGCTGATTCCTACTATAACGACCTAAGCCTTTTTCACAAATAATTCTAATAACTCTTTGGCACTATGCACTTCTTTATCTGGTTTATAGGTAGCATTAGTCGGTAAATCTTTCTTACGATGATTCATCCAGATCGCTTGCCAGCCTGCTTGTTTTGCTCCGATAATATCTTTTTCAAAATTATCCCCGATATACACGGTTTTGGTTTGGTCAAGGTCCATTTTCTGTTCAATAAAATCAAATACTTCTCTTTTCGGTTTTGCATGACCAATCGTTCCAGAAATAAACGTCATTTCTGCCGGAATCCAACGACTTAGGCTGAGCTGTTTAATTTTCATTGCTTGATGTTTTTCTTCACCATTTGTAAGAATCCCAAGCTGTTTCCCTTCTTTGTAAAGTACATTTAGTAGTTCTTCGACTTCCGGAAACAAGGTAATGTTTTTTTGTTCGGTCACATACGTTTCATGAAAAATAGTCGCTTTTTCCGTATCTATAGGGATGTTAAAATCCTTACAGGCAGCCATGATTCGTCCGGTTTGCCATTCAAATTGGGATATTTCACCTGCTTCACTTTGATCAAATAAAATCTCGCTATACTTACGACTAGCTTTATATAATTGATCGATTTCTTCGTCTGAAAATGGCTCTTGAAAAAGCTTCCTCACCGTTTTATGAAAAGATTGTGCTTGATCATATAGTGTATCATCGACGTCAAAAATTATCGTATCCATTCTCATAGCCCTCCTTATATAATGATGATATCACTTATTTATCAACTAGAGAAAACAAAGAGCCAACTAACTACTCCCTTCATCTAATCAAACAAATAAGCAACAGCACCTACCCTAACGAGTAGGAAAGGTGCTGTTACTAGTTATTTAAAAAAAACTCATTACTTATGGTACTGTGTTCCCTACTATTAATACTAAACTATATCCTTAACCAATCTGTACCGATTGTTGAGATTCAACCACCAATACATAAAACCAAGTATAAATAACGTCTTATGTACGTTAAACTTTGAACCCACTTAGAGTAGGTGTACAGTTCAAGGTAGGAATAGGAAGAATAAGTTCACCTCTGCCTCCAAAAGCAGTCCAGATCGCAACTGTGTTTAAATTTCGATTATAACTCACTAGTCGACAAGGAAAATAGAACAGGGCTACCACACTGCCCAAAAGATGTAATATAAAAAAGGTAATCCTATAATTAGTATGTTACCCACTTAACATTCTCTTTCTTCTCCTCATTTACAATCAACTGGAAAACATCAGGTCTCGAATAATGACCAACCACATCTAAATCAAACTGACTGGTTGATATTTCACGTAAGTCTAGAGTTGCAAATAGAATATCCTCTTTATCATAAACCGGCTCTACAATGTATTCTCCTAAAGGACCAACAATCGCACTGCCGCCTCTACACATTACTTCTGGTGAGGATTCTAGTTCATGATAACAAGCTAGATCTGTAGGATACATGTCTTTAGTAACATACTGATTGGATGATAAGACAAAGCATCTACCTTCCGCAGCAATGTGACGAATCGTAGATTGCCATAAATCTCGGGAATCAGCTGTTGGCGTAATAAAAATTTGCACACCTTTTGCATACATCGCTGCTCTTGCCAAAGGCATATAGTTTTCCCAGCAAATGAGTGCGCCTATTTTTCCGAAAGGTGTAGTGAATATTGGTAAAGTGCTCCCATCGCCTTCTCCCCAGACAATTCGTTCGGCAGCTGTTGGCTTCAGTTTCTGATGTTTTCCAAGTAAGCTCCCATCCGGCCCGAAAAATAAAACAGAACAATAGACAGTTCCCTTACTCCAATCATTATCCCGTTCAATGACACTGATAATAAGATAGACTCCAGCCTTACGGGCAGCCGCCCCTAAAACTTTGGTTGTTTCACTTGGAACAGGAACTGAGTTTTCTAAATACTTTAGCCAGTCCTTTCTTCCTTCTGGAGATCTACTTCCAATACTTGTTCCGAAGCTCATTCCTCTTGGATAAGCAGGGATAAAGGCTTCTGGAAAAACGACAATGTTAGCTCCTTTATCGCCTGCTTTCTTAATAATAGAAACAGCCTTTTCCGTACTAGCTTTTAGATCAAACAGAACGGAAGATGCCTGTACAACAGCCACTCTTACAGTTGATTGCGTCTGCATCATTCTTCCTCTCCTTAACGTTCTAGTAAATTAGAATAAAAACACCCAACCAAGCACTAAAATAAGAGCAATAACTGGAATTAGTATAATATACATAATTAGTTGATTATTGATACTACGATTGCTGCTGTAATTTGTGTCTTCTGCTTTTGTAAGTGATAATGTAATGACTAGTGCTACAAGACAAACAATAGCCACCAGAATAATTAAAAAAGTCATATTTCCTCCTGTAAGTCTTTGTTCTGATACTTAAATTTAACTACTATTTATATAAGTTGAAACCATCCACTTTTCAACTAATTTCCTCATCCACTTTTTAATTTAGTAACGTGTTACCTAATTTGTTTTAATAACGTTATTTATTCATCACTTTCTTAATCGATTTCATCGAAGAGACTTCCGAAACTATACCTATAGGTAAATGTCAATGTAGGCTCATTCAGACGTATTGCTTCTACCTTTATTCGTCACATGTAAGAGAGAGACATACACGTCACACATAATAAAACGCTAGAATTAAAATTAATTCCAGCGTTCTACACACCTCTTCTTTCACAACTATTTTCAAATATCTTTTTTATAATAGTTGATCTTACATGTACCCTCTTTTAATTTTCATTCCATTCTTTGTGTATATTAGCCCTTCTTAACCGTACTATATGCTTCAGCGAATCTTATAACTCCTTGACGGATTAAACATATTTCCCCTCGTCCGAACGTAAAGCGGACATAACCTTTTTTGGAACCTAAAATGGTTCCCGGGACGAAAGCCACTCCATTGCTGATCGATTCTTCAAGTAACTTGTGTTCATTTATCGACTGATCGATTTTACACCATAAATGAATTCCTCCCGCTGGAGTCAAAAATTCAATTTGATTTCCCATTATCTCTTCTAAACTTGATACAATTTCATCTCTTCGAAGTTTTAATTGAGTACGAATCATTTTTATATGTGAATGAATATATTCAGATCCTAAAAATTGATTTGCGATCCATTGAGGGAAAATACTATGACCAAAATCGACTTGCTGTTTTGCATCTGCAAGACGTTGGATGACCTGTGGTGGTCCTATAATCCAACCAATTCGAAGTCCTGATGCAACAATCTTAGATAATGAACTGACATATAAAACATTTCCATTTGTATCCAAAGATTTAAGTGTTCGATTCACTTCGCTATTAAATGAAGTAAGGCTGTACGGGTCATCCTCAATAATAGGGATACCTAATTCAGTTGATAATTCGAGAAATTTCTTACGTCTTGAAATACTCATAACAGCCCCTGTAGGATTTTGGTAATCCAGATTTAAAAAAACCATTCGAATACGATGCTTTTTATGCAATGCCAATAAATCTTCAGGATTAGCACCATGTTTATCAACTGGCAGAAGAAAAGTTCGTAATCCAGCTGATTGGAATAAAGGGAGAGAATAACAGTAAGATGGATCCTCAATTGCAACAGCATCACCTGGTTTAAGTAAACACTCTACTATTAAATGTAAAGCCTGCTGTGCACCGGATGTAATAAGAATTGATGATGAGTCAGTGTCAATCTTTTTATATTCTCTTATATGAGATACTATAGTATGCCTAAGAGCTTCGTTCCCCTGGGGATGGTCGTAACCAAGGCTCCCTAAAAACGGTTGACGTGAAAGTATATTCTGGAAAGCCTCTGTCGGCATCATATCAGCTGATAATTCCCCACTTGCTAAGTTCACTAAGTTATTTTTTTGAATTTCTGTACGTATTTTCTGGACTAACGGAAGATTTGGTAAAAAAGAACCATCTTCTACATAGCGGCCCCAATTCGGTATACGCTTATGGGATACCCCCCATATATCTGTACTCACCCTAGTTCCACTACCCTTTTTACGTTCAACGATTCCAAGGGCCTGCAGCTCCTCATAAGCTGACACAACCGTACTACGATTTACACCTAATTCTTTTGCTAGACTACGCTCCGAAGGTAATAGACTGTCTGGCGGAAACAAGCTGGAGGAAATCCCTTGTTCAATATACTCAACTATTTGTTTATATATTGGTTTCTTATGATTTCTATCAGGTTTCCAGTCCATTTTTTATCACCCTTGTCGATTTTTATTAAAAGTATCTTATTCAATTTGATCCCTTTAATAAATTAATAATACCATTTACTTTAAACAAGCCTTTTCGTCAACTATGTCCATATTTTGTTTTTTTATCCAAGTTAAGGAGTAATATAAGCCGGTTCCCTTATGGAAACCGGCTGGCTAATGGTGCAGGTGCACTATCTGTCATCAAAAAAATACTTAAGTAAATGGCTGTTTCTATTAGGCAAACTATTTATCTTTCATAGAAATCTCACCTTCTTAATAAAGGGAGCTGAATATTGGCAAAACTTAATTTTACGAAACTAGATTGAGCCATCCATTCACCTAATTTTTTTCCCCTCCAATTCAGAGGTAGAAAAAATGAAACCTTTTATTAAAAAACAAAAAACACCTCCTTAAGTAAAGAGATGTATAACCTGCAATAGTATTCGTTAGATTGATCCCATGGATAGTTGCAACTTCTATGGGAAGACTTTTTTCAGAACAAAAAATAAGACATTAGCCACCTGAATATAGTAGTTATCTACTGCGCATATATCCGTCAAATACGAAAAAGACGATCACAATTAATGCAATCGTCTCTTAGATGGGTTTAGTCTATTAACAGTATCGTTGTACTCCGCAGCAAATAACTTTTTTTCATCTTTCTTCTTAAATATAAGCATCCGTTAGTTTAAGTACGGTATTTCACAAATCCCACTATATTTCACTTGAAATCTCCTCGCCTAATATCCAGTTTTTATTCTACCATTAGTTTATTTGACAAAAAAGTGACCACATTTCAAAAAAAAAATGAACACTACGTTAAATGTAACAAAATCCCTTTTAGTGAGGGGAGATAACATTTAACATATACCTATATAAAAAAGTTTTAAAAATTTAGGGGGCAAGAAGATGAAAAAATTTAAAGGTTTATTAGTATTGTCAATGACGGCTTTTGTGTTAGCTGCTTGTGGTGGGGACACAACAACTGAAGAAGCAGATACGTCGACACCGGAAGAAAGTACAGAGGAAAATACTACAGAAGAAACAGACGCTTCAGCAGTTGAAGAAGGTCAAGTATTCACAGTGGAAGAACTTAGTAAGTATAATGGGCAAGATGGAAACCCTGCTTATGTAGCGGTTGACGGAGTCGTTTACGATGTTTCAGATATTGGAGCTTGGGAAGGTGGAGAACACTTTGGTGGAGTAATGGCTGGTGCTGACAACACAGAAAAAATTTCAGCATCTCCACACGGCTCTTCTGTATTGGAAAACTTACCAATCGTCGGTACACTTGAATAACAATAAGAATGAAACAAAACACCTAGTTACGATTCAAATAATCGTAACTAGGTGTCTTTGTTTAAAGGCGGCGGGAGAGCCTTATTGCAATCCCGGTGTTGTCAATAGTCTTGAGTTTTGGAGAAGTTCGTTAACACAATAAACATTAGGGGCTGCAACTGACAACTTTTAGTTCCGCTCTAGCTCCCGTTAATTTAAGTGTAATACTTCACAAGTAATTCAGTTTTGTTATATTTACTTTCATTTTTCTCTACATCCAACCAAAAACAATCTGACGTTCGTTAAATAAAATAGTTTCTCCTTATTGCATTTGTAATTCTCAAGCATTTACTTTTCCTCTGACAATCTGAATACTTATAATTAGTATCCAGAGCATGAAAAGTAGCCCAACTACTTCATTAAAGTTTACATATTTTAGTTCGATAGATTGAATTGCTACCTTCTGTGTATTATGATGGAATAAATTTCTAATAGGAGGCGTTTCGTGAATATTATTCGTAAATATTGGTATTATCCTTCTTTTTTCATATCCGCTCTTTTGGTAATCGTAATTGTAGACTTTATTCGGGGAATTGAATTGAGACTGGGTGATAATCTTTTATACGCGTTTATTTTAACATTGTTCCTATTCATTGCTGATAAATGGTTTTATAAAAAGAAGTCAAATTAGTTAGCGTAAACATTTGGGAAAATTGATAGCTTTCCTCCAAGATATTTCGGAGAAACATATCTACGTTCACTCTCGTTATATTCCGCATACTACCTCCGAGTAATGTGTAACGATTTCTCTTGTACGTTCAGAGATTTCCCAATCTACTTGTTTTCGTTCTTGTTCTTGGGGTACCGCCAACATTTTGACAGGAATATACGTTAAGACAATTTATGGAATCTAAAAGCCCGTTGTTATTACGCTAAGCCAACTTTTCGTGCCAATGATACTCAATGTATTTAAGTATCATTGGCTAAAAATTGCTATCCCTTGGTTTATTAAGGTTTTTTGGCAGTTTAGTATATTCATTTGAACTTCATAGCTTTTAAATGATACTTATTGTATAGATCAGTTTTATTATGCATCATACAATGGAAAAAAATGTCTTAACGTATAAAAGGGTTAAAATGTTGTCTGGACCCCTAATTGAAATCTAAGAATGTTTAATCCAAATTTTCCAATCAATACTTTCATCTACCTTATTAACGCTTGCACTTTCTATTTCTGTAACACTACTTCCATATCCTACTTCGTAACCATATTCACCATTTCTAATAATGGTTTGAATGTTCCCTTGCCCTCCAAAGGGTCCGCTCATTAAAACTATTTCTTGTGCAGACCATTGACCCTAAATATCCAATTTAACCACAAAATGTTATTCAAGGAAATGTTCCTTTTCATGAAGAAGAACGCTTTCCTTATTTCAAAAAAGCGCCCGATTGCGGAAGATCGTTATTTAAGAAAAGCTCTCCGTTAGAATAAATAACCTATGTATTTGTCTTGAGTTTATATAGCCTAATTATACTTCCACTACCAATAATAATCCCTAAAATTGCATATAGGGTATTTCTATTTGTATCAACCAAATTAAAGATAGACGATATAACGACAATTAAAGCAAATATTAACAGAAAAATATTAAAACCTATCTCGAATTTTTCACCACTAACAGATTGGTCCATCTAGACAACCTCCTTCCTTTGAATTTTCAAATTAGATATGATTTAATTACTATTTTAGTAGTTATCCTAAAAGATTATTTCACCACAAAAACCCAATTACTTCTTAAACTCTTCTGTCCGTTAGCTTAAGTAAATTCTTTCACAAAGTCACCTAAAAATGAAGACCTTTAATGCGCAGCATCCATCAAATGAACAACAACTTATTGAATCAAATACTTTTTATGCTACTCTCGCTTTCGCTCATGAGTAATCTTTGCATACCTAAGTGTCGTATGAGGCTAACCAACTAAAAAAACTCGTTAAAACAGATAATTTCTTTCTAATTGTGCTCATTTTTAAGGTCCGATCTTGACTTAAATACATTCGAACATCTGCTGTAGCTATGTCCTCAGCCTTCTTTTTTACGATATCAGCTAACATACTTAATTCATAAGGTAGTTGTCTAGAGTAATAGAACTTAAACCTTCTAGTTTTTTTGCTGAGATGAACAATTGTATTTTATTCTCAAGGTCAGGATGTACTTCACCTAACTTAACTCTTTGAATATAATACTCCGATAGAACAGTAGACAATTTATTCTTTGTACTTTCCACTTCAATATTAGGATACAAATCTTTTAAAGCAGCTACTAAATCTGATAATATTTGCTCACCTAAATTCATAATAATCAACTCTCCTTAGTTCTTATTAGTAACTAAGGATTACCTATACAAACAGCAAAAATACCAACTGAGTTAGTATCGACCGTTTTTTTGTCTTTGATTTTATCCTTTAAATCAGAAAGAGAACGATTACTTTCGGGGTAATCGTCTCATAATGCTTGTGTAAGCTAGTATCGTTGTACTACGCAGCAAAATGATATTTTAATTTATGATCTTAAACATAGGTCAAAAAAGAGATTGTTGGCGTTATTCCTTTACATCGTCCTTACATATTTCACTAACTAGCTGCCCTAACGCGTTGTTTTCTTTATTTTTTTGGAGCAAGCCTATCACAAAGCTCTTCTACTTTCTTCTTAAACTCTTCCGATACACCACCATCATCATGTTCTGCCATCAGGACAACTCCTTTTTGCTGATAAAGCGACTGTTCTTCTTAAACAATCGCTCACCGTTAGTGGGGATTGGTTAAATTTATTTCAACTTACAATCTAGTCTTATCTTTTTCTTCTATAATTTTATTTTTTACCCAAAGACATATAAGAATCCCTCGTAGTTTTATCTAATTTTTCAATTGCATATCGTAGTGTAACCCTTGGCATTGTTCTAGCATATTTAAATAAAAATTCTTTTAACCTATTTTCATCCTTCATACCGGCTGTACGAATCCAACTTCCAACTGCTTTATTGATCAATTCTTCTTTATCTTCAATCAATATCTCGGCAATACGGAAGGTATCATCTATTTGACCTTTTTTTATGAAGCTATAGGTGCTTACAATTGACGTTCTTCGTTCCCATATGTTTTTCGATTGTGCCAACTTGTATAAAATGTCCCTTGGTTTATCAAGTAGATAAATTCCAATTACTGAGGGGGCTGCCCGATCCACAAGATCCCAGTTGTTAATTCGGTCATGCCTTCTGATATAAAGTTCGTACAATTCCTTTCTGTGCTCTTCAGTAACTTTCTTTTTCTTTGCCTGAAAATCCATTATACTAACTGCACCCATTCTCACTTCGCAGTAAGCGCTTTCTAATAACTTTTCTGTCTCATTCAAGGACATATCAGTGAATGCTTTAGCTGTTTGAAATACTGTACGCATATGAAGTCCCAAATATAAGGTATCCTTATCAGCATCTTTAAAAAAACGTTTCATTTTTTCTATATCATTTTCATTTTTATGTTGTTCAAGTGCATTGATGAATCTCTCGGCATTTATATCTTTTAAACCTAAATTTCCGATAATCATTCCCTCCTAAATCATTTATCTATATTAATCTGAAATTTCAGTCTCCTCTTGCTTAAGTAGATTATTTCACAATCTGTGTTCGAATTGGAAGGAAATAAATCATTATTTTTTAATGATAATCTTTATTGAGCTATCCTGCTCTCGTTAGCACAATTAGCAATACAAAAATAAGCTAGGAATGACATTATTAAAAATTAGTTTAATATCATTCCTAGCTAACGCATTTGTCTAGAGTGCTTAAAATATTCTATATAACATGTTGTTCGGTCATCTGACAACGAATAGTAAATAATATATTTATCAATAATTATCTTATAACTGCCTTCCCATTCTGGTTTATTTACTGGGATACTAGTACCTAAAAGCGAAACCTTTTCTTCAATATTTTTTACTAAGTTTTTCTTATATTCTTTTGTCTCTTGTAAAGTGAAATGCTGACTTTGAATGTTACGAAATCCTTTTAATGCTTGATTGGTCCATTTAATATTCATCTATAATTGACCTTGTTCAATCATCTCTAATACGTCTTCTGTTGAATAAACTTTATCATCTAAAATATCCTTCTTTGCTTGAAGTAATTTTTGTTTTAGCTCCGGATCAGCATCAACATCTTCTTTTACTGTAGTATCTGGTTTTTCGATTAAAGTTAAATGATATTTTCTTCCGTCTAACTCTATAACTGATTCTCCATCACGAATAATACTTTTAATCAACTCTGCTTCGTATCCATCAAGTTTTCTCATACTCTTGTTCAACCTCCATCATTTCAAAATACTTACCTTTAATTATACAACAGTTTTTAATATAGATCGAAATTACAAATTCAATTTATTAAAATTAACTGCTTCGTTAACATAAGATGCATCTGATCCTATTTAACAATCGCTTTTGTTAGCATAATAAATTATTTTTCGTATTGATATAACAATCTTCCATCAGAAGAGCATGGGCAGGCGTCGTAGAATTTGTTGTTACTCATTATTTGAGATATTTTATAAATGTTTTGTACATAATCAGTAGATAAGAAATGATAAAAATTGCCCAGATAATCGATATTAGAGAAGTGAAAAAGTGAAAGAAATAAACACCTATAAGAATTCCCATAGAAAAAAGACACACTTTTAACAGAGCAAAATCCCATATTGAATAGTATTTTGTAGCCTGAAACACTTTTTGAATCCAACTTATCATAAGATTCCCCCCATTTAACTAAACTGCTTCGTTCGTATTATAAGGTTGCCAGATAAGAAAATATTTCTGGTTGAGCTTATTTTATATGATCTTATTATAACAGTAGCCAGGGGTAAAACGTAACTGCTCGTGGGGCTTTGACCCCGTCAGCTAAACAGTTTGCCCCCTATTAGCTAGTTTAGCTTAAGTACATTCTTTCACAAAGTCGACTAAAAATGAAGACCATTGCTGCGCAGTATTCGTCTACTATGCAACAAAAAGCAACAATGCCTACCATCACCCGCATTTTTTCGAGATGACTTAGGGGGTAATAGGCACTTGTTGTTTTTAATAAACATTTAATTTCTTTGGGCTCAACTTCTTTGCTGCAAGTTCAACTCAGATCAATACATGTTTCTCCCTCAATCGGGAAACCTAATAAAGCAAATAACGATAAGGAAGGACGATGCATGATGGATGATACAAAACAATTTATCGACAAACTACACGACAAGCAACAAAAGGATGAACAAAATAGACAGCGTCAAGGAAAAGGGCATCCAGAAAAGAAATTACCGAATAAACAACATTAAGCAATCAAGAGCAATAAAGGATTTGTCCAGGACAAATCCTTTTTGTATGCTTCCTATAACATCTCTTTTCCACTACTGAGTTCACTTAAACCTAAAACCATCCGTTACCTTAGAACAATAGGATATCGTAATAGTACCAGTTTAAGTGAGTCCACTGGAGTCAACAAGGTGGGACGAAGGTACCTGACCCCCTGACCCATTATTGCGCAGTATTGGTCAGATACGAAAAAGACGATCACAATATTAATGCAATCGTCTCTTAAATGGGTTTAATCTATTAACAGTATCGTTGTACTCCGCAGCAAATAACTTTATTTTCATCTTTCTTCTTAAATATAAGCTCCCGTTCGTTTAAGAATATATAACGAAAAATTGTTTATTATAAATTACATATGTAAATGGACTTAGAGGGAGTGTTCCAATGGGAGATTTATCACTATTATATACTTTATCAATAAATCCAAGTTGGGATGAACTAATTAAATTGCGTCAAAAGACAAGAGATATTCTAATTGAATACTGGTTAACTGAAACTATATTTTCATTTAATTGGTGGTTTCTTTTAACCTCTACAATTGTTTTTATCATAATCTGGTTAATTATTTTAGATAAGAAAAGAATTATTGAAATTGCTTTCTTCGGTCTTTTAGTTGGCTCAACTACATTTATCTTAGACACAATTGGTATCACGTTAGTTTTATGGTCTTATCCAGATAGAGTAATCCCCATAATACCGCCAATAATCGAAATTCACAAAGTTCATCTACCTATTATTTATATGATTATTTATCAATATGCCAAAACTTGGAAGTTTTTTCTGTTTTCAGTAACAATTTCTTCTTTTATTTTTTCTTTCGTGTTTGAACCACTGACTGTATGGTTAGGGATATACGAAATTTATCACTGGAAGTACATATACTCCTTCCCTATTTATATTTTAGGGGGGCTTATAATAAGGTGGATGGTACTCAAAACTAAACATATTGAAAGAAACTAGGTTTAAGCATTCTTGCGTGAGTCCACTTGAACCAACAAAGTGGGACGAGGTACCCGTCCCCCCGACCCACTGCTACTCCCCCATCACCTTCAACACCTCACGAAACACCCCACTCGGCCTCCTCCGCAACTCCTCATAATCAACCACTTTCACAAACTCGCCTTTCACAATCTCGATCTTACTCTCCAATCCATCCATCCGCACTTCAACATCCTTAAACCGAAAACGCTGCACACTACTAGCTTCATCTAATTGTTCCGAGTCAAGATCGACCAATATCCGGTCCGATACCCGCCGCAGCATTCGCCAAACCGACAGTTCATCCTTCGATTTCATGAATAACTCTGGTAATTCCTTCGCTTCCTTCAAAAGGGTGAGTGTCGTCATCGCATACCCTGCTATTCCATAATGAACAGGCTTAATCACAGAGCCCAAATTCATCCAAGAATCAACCACAAACCGCACAGATCCATCATCTCCGACCGACACATCTCTAACTTTCCCGTAATTCCACACACCATTTCGAGTCATCTTCGCCTCTTTGCTTACATACAGCGCTACATAAGATGCTTCCTGCCAGCCTCGTTTTAACGCACCTGCATCCAATACGTACGCCGCCTCCTGCATGCACCTTCTATAATGATCCTCACTCGAAACAAGTCCAAGTAGGACATACTCATCCAACGAGGAAATCCAGTCCGCTTTCGTCCCTCTCGGCAAAATCCCTTCCTCTTGAATCTCTTCAGGACTTTTTTCAATTAAATGCTCGACAAATTGTTCGACCATATCCGTAGCTGAAGGTAAAAATGGCAAACCACCAATATTTACTTCATCAATACTTTTATAAAAATGATGGTCCGAATACCCTGCCTCATCTTCCCACGGAAACAACACATACGCCCCGAAAGCGGTGCGCTCATATGGCCCTTTCTGTTTGGCGACAATCGAATCACGGTAGCGGTGCATTGTATTGATGTCTTCTTCTAACGGACCCGGAGTTTTATAACGATTTCCGTAATAGCTATCTTCTACAGCAAAATCAATTCGGTATTTAGCATCAAATACATAGTCATAAGAATAATCCTTGCCTTTCTTTGCGATGCTTAGGACACTATCCGGCTTTTGAGTCGTTGTTGGATTACGTTCCGTGTGCTGATACGTTAAAACAATCTTCTCGTCTGTCACTGGATGCTTGAAAACACGCTTAGCGGATTGATTCGTATCTAGACTTACAAATAATCCGTCTCGATTTACTTTTACCACATCCTGACTTACCTGATGATATTTCTTACGTAACAGTTGACCAAGCTTTAAGAATGTCCACACTTCATATAACTCTGCAACATCTTTTACAGACATTTGATAAAGCTTCCCTTGTAACGCTAACCCTTTTGAAACGGTTAAATAAATTTGAAAAGCGTCGCGATAGCCTGGTGCCATTTGCAGAACAAGACTCATAACGGAACGGTCCAACAAACCAATTTCTTTCCAAAACGGATTTTTCTTCTTCAACGTTAACTTGTGAATCATGTCTTTCACTTTCTCTAAAAGATCCTCATCCGCTTCCGTCTTTCGCCATTTCTGAACCGTTAGCTTCTCATATAAAAACTCCAGCTTCTCAATTAAACGCCCAATCATCCATTTGACATAACGATTTTCAAGCGTATCATACGTTAACTCTTTCCTAATTCGCAGTCCTTCTTTTGGCATCATGTTTCGATTCGCTAGCTCGACTCCCTTTTTCACTTCAACAAAAACATGTGCGTTCTTTCTCAGAAAACTCCGAGCCTTCGAATCCAAACGCTGCAGGTGATCACCTCTTGCTTTCTCATGCTGTTTCACGAGTTTATGATGAGGCTGCCGCTCGATCCGTTCTATCGCCCGTAAAAAAGCTTGAAAATGGACCGTGATCAATCGATAAAACTCCGCCAAAGAAGGCTGTCCGTCAAGCTTCACCTTTGCGCCTAAATAAGTCTTTTTCAAAAAATGATACGTAAGGTTGTAGATCTCATCATTTACTTCTTCTAATAACGTTTGATAATCTCGCTTATAATCGAGTTTTGATGGGAAAATCTCCAACGTTACCTGCAGCAACGTCTCTCGCTCAGTCCGAACCTCAAACGTCGAGAGCCCAACCTCATTTTGAAACTGCAAATTGCCCATCAACAAATACGACGAGCCAAGCTCCACTCGACCAATCGCCTTTCGGAGACTAGGATGCTCATGATAAAACGAAAGCTCCGTGTCTCCTTTAGGATGGACAATGACTTGATAGACACTATTCTCAAAGAAAATCGGCCGTAAATTGGAAGGTGGAACGATCTTTTGTTGCTCCATATCATAGACGAGAATCTTCTCAACTGAGTTCCCACTCCACTCAAATTGCATCACATCATGAAAATCCAATGTTCGATACTGTTGCAACCCCTCATACCGCTCATGATAAGGTCTTCCTTTTATCACAAGCGAAAACTCCGTTGTCTCAATTACAACCAGCTCGACTTCCTTAGGAGCTGATCCAGAAGGAAGTAAAGCCATCGTCTTCTAACCTCCTTATCATCTCTAACACTTTCTCCGCACTCTTTGGATACACCGCATACGTCACATCCTCCATCGCAGCATCCTGTGCATACTCAATTTCTTTATTGGTAAACAACTTAAACAAAGCCTTTAACACCCGTTCAATTCTTGTATCACTGCCAGCTAACCGTGGCAAGATCTTTTGCAAAATGCAATGATCAAGCGCCATATTTCGTTCCATTACCTTGCTTTCTTCATTATATGCAAGGTAAAAACAAATCTCATCCCGCACCCGATACCCTACATGTGATCCATTGATTTGTAAGACGTTATTAATCTCCACTAGAACACTCGTCACCTCTTCGACAAGCTCTGGATAAGCTGAATACACATCCTTTAAATGAAGATACTTTGTTGCAAACACACCATTATGTAAAACAACAGGGTCCATTTCCTCTCTATCTTGTAAAAATTGAAGGTAATCAAGCTTCACTCGATTAAACTCAAGCGTATTCGCCCGGTCCAACACCTTCTTACTAAACGGATGAGTCGTTTCATCCATATTCACGGTTCCGATGATGTACACATTCGCAGGCAAATAAATATCTCTCCCCGCCATTTCTTCAGATAGAACCGTTGATGTAACCAATCTACCCTCTTCCCATTTCCGACTCTCCATCACACTTAACAAATCACTAAAATAATGCTCGACACGCGCTAAGTTCATCTCATCTAGTAAAACAAAATACGGCCGCTCCGGATCATCAATCGCTTTTTTTAACACATTTGTCAGCGGCCCTTCTTTGAACTCACCTGTAATATCCGTATACCCAAGCAAATCCGAACCATCGCTCCAATCAGGACGTACCGGAATAAGAGCAAACTGGCCATTCTCCTCTGTTGCCCCTACACTCTCAGCAAACCACTGGACGATTTTTGTTTTCCCAGTACCGGAGATGCCTGAGAGGATGACGAATGGTTTTGTTTTTAAGGAATAAAAGAAGTTTGTGACTTCTTCTTTTTCGTAGTAGAAGCCTTTGCTAGTTATGTAGGAATGGACATGCTCGATGACTTCCGGAGAGGACAAAAACTTGATCCTATCTTCTGCAACAGTTTCAGCACCAGTATCCACAACAGGATACTGATTGCTCTTTAGTTCAATATACCTTTCATAATAGGACGTCATCTTTTCTAAGTCAGAAACGAGCTCCTCTTCAGCAGGCATGTCATCAACCGAGTACATAATGTAAGCAGCTGTTGAATACGCATAATCTCGTGCTCTCTTAGATTGCCCAAGGTTAATCTGATCATCCTTTTTAACTTTTGGGTCCATCTTTATTTCAGAGCGTATTTCCTGATTAATGACAGCCATTTCCTCACGAGTCGATTCTGTCACTCCTTGAGCAAGCGTTAAATACAGACGCTTCATATCTTCACTAAACAGATAGACAATATAATAGCCACGCTGCGTTGATGTAGTGATATTAGAATTCATGATCGCAACCCAAGGTACAACCGCCCAATTTCCTTGCCCAACAGATCCTGTGATCGTGTAATTTGAGTTGATAAAAGGGAGGCTTCTGATTTCTCCAGGAACATCATTGCGAAGGACGGAACCCATCGGATTGCCTGCGAATGATTGCTGTCTAGCTTCTATGTAGTTGTTCATTATATATAAAAATTGGTTGTGGAGGTTGCTGTTCACGGTTACCTTCTCCCTATAGTCATTAAGTTCGATCAATGGATCCCAATTATCATCAATGAGATTCACATACTGAAGCCACATTAAAAGGTTTTGCGTTCGTTCCATCGCAACAGATTCGACCATTAAATTATCACCACGAGAATTTCGAACAATCAATCTGCCTAATTCAACGAGCACCTCTTTTTTCGTACTCGGTGATTCGCCCTGTAATAAACCTAAAACAGTCAAAGCAATACGAAAATATTCCTTTTCTAAGATTAACTCTCTTAAAACTTCAATTTTATCTTGCGCCTTGACATACCGTTCAAATAACAGTTCATTTTTCTGATGAGACTCATTTAAAAATCCTAACAAACGGAGATCCTGACGAGCTCTTGATTTGACCCGATATAGATTTCCTTCCGCTTCACTAGTTAACTCTTCTGGATGATAAGTCCCATTAATCACTTCTTCTAAAAAGATTACAACCTTATGTATTTGCTCATTCGGTAATTCATCTGTTTTAAACTCAATTAATGAAATGGTGCTAGTATTTTCTTTGCTAACAACTTGTACGAAAGGTAATTGTGCAAATAATGCCATTAAAAAGGACGTTCTCCCTCTCGTTTTGACAAAATCATTAGCGCTTGCCGATCTTTTTATGTTAAACTCTTCCCAGCCTCGATAAATGAACTCAAATGTTAGAAGCTCCCATGGTTCTGCTTTTTCACCATTTTTATATTTTTCCCTTGAGGATTCGATTTCAACATAAATCCCCTCTTCATCTATTTTCGTTATCCAGTTTGACTTATCCGTTGATAAGGTTTTAACAACTTTTAGCTTTTGAGCTAACTTTCTAATAAGAGTATTCAGCCTCAATCCTTCTGTTTCCACCTCTTCAAAAAGATCAATCGGCTGATTAGATTGATATAAAAAGGCTTCTCCTGCTGGTGTAACCCTCCAGCCAGGATTCTTTTCATCATGCGGGTAAATATAACCATGTTGTACTGCATTTTTATTTACAACTCTTCGTAAAGAAGCTTCACCTTGACTTGATAGTTGATAATTTCTTTTGGCTAGCTCATTATTAACCTCCTCGTAGATGTCTGGCATTAATAATTTACCGTCATTTTCTAGTATTACTTTAATCGCAAGCTGGATTTGTTCATTCTGAGTTAAGCCTGCCTCTGTTAGAGTTCCAAATTGCATTGTTTCCTCCTAACGTACAAATGAATATAATGTCATTATATAGAATTTATTGCCAAAAATCATATGTAAGTAGGATTTGTATAAATGATTAAAAGAAAGAACTCATAAAAAAATATAACTATAATTTCAGCTTGCCCTCTCCAGAATATCGAGGATAAGTATTAAGTCAATGGGATATGAGAATACTAGAACGGTTTTAGTGCAATGGTTAGGGAGATCTGTTTATAGGGGAATTAATCTAGTGAAACAGAAAAGTTAAGTATGTGGTCTAATTTAGAGAATAAAAATTCAAATTAAGGTGTTTACCTATAAGAAATAGCAGAGCGCCACAATATAACTTCGGGGTAACTCTGCTAATTTGATATTATATTGACACCGGTGGTCGGGGTCGAAATAGGTCTAAAAGTATTGATATTATAAGGTTTGGTCTTGACGATGTGTAAAATTTGTGTAAAATGACTTAGGATGTTTAAATTGGTTAAGTAGGTGAATTTTTTTAACCTGCTTAATCAAACTACTAAATATCCATGTAAAAATTTAATTAATTAGGTTGCTCAAATTGGTTAGGGTTATTTTTCATAAGACTCTTCTTCCAGAGATTCATTAACAACCTCTTTCTTAAAAGAGTTTTTATTAAAACTTGGTACCTAAATTGATGATGATTATTTTTTCCCCTTATACATTGCCCCTTTTATTTCACCATTGGAAGTAATAGAAATCCTTAATCCATTATGATGAGTATATATTGACGTTAACACACCCCTCAATTTCTTTAGAATACTTCTGACTTTTATCTTCTAAAATCTTATTTAGAGTTTCTATTTTCCATAAGTTGCTTTATCATATTTAACTTCTTTCGGTTCCATTTGAATCTAGGATTTGCTTCTAAAGTCAATGAAAAGGATTATCTACAATTTCTTGAGAATATTTTTCACACTCTTTATTGTTTCACTAAACCCTCTTGATCAATGTCTATTGGATTTGCATTATCAATCAGATTTTTATTTTGTGTATCATCTAGTAATTCAGATAGATGATTTAAAGAAGTTTCAGGAACACATTTCATTTCATCATTTAACCACACTACTTTTTCATCCAACTCTTTCTGCCAGAAATGTTTTATTGCTTGGGAGTACTTAAACGGATTGATTTCCGGATGTCTGGCTTTATATTTCTCATAATCCTTGCTATCAATAATCCTACCAATATTCGGTATTTCATTAACACTTTCAACATACTGAATAGCCGATAGGTTGAGTTCATCTATCGAAACAAACCATTCTTCGGAAAAATCCTTAATGATTTTGTCACGAGCTTTTGCAAAATACTGATGTTTTAGATCTCGCACATCTGCTATAGAATTTATTATCTCTCTGTCAATTTCATTAAAGATATCACAATAAATTCCGCTTACATTTTCAGGTTTATTCTGTTGCTGTAAGGCATTCAAAAATTCATCACGTGTAATTTTACTGCCCATTTTGTAAGCATACAATAGACTATCAATTTTTGAGTAAGTAGAATCATTACTATTGGTGACTGATTTTCTCCCCGAATCATATTCATTATTTTGATTTAAATCATTTACATCTTTTTGTTCTATATCGATCTGTTTGCTAGTTTGAGTTATTTTCTGTAATTTAGCACTCGTGTCTTCTAAAATTTCTTCAATAGTTGATTGGTCTGTTAAATTTGATATTTCTTGGAACAAGTCTTTTAATCTTAATAAGATATTATTATCTATTAATCCCTCATTATAGGGCTCTCTATTCTCCAAGTAATATTCATTAATAGATTTTATATCCTTATCGACAATAAATTTAGTATCTTTTGAAAAGACATCTAAAATAACATCAACAATAACATTATTACATGAAGTCATTGCATCTGGGTTTTTTAAATGAAAAAGTCTAAGTTTAGGAAAACCTACTGACCCTTCATTATTTTTCATAATTGATGAAAGCCTTATAGATTCTTCAGAATATCCTATTACAACTATTTCCTCGATTTTATTACCTACTGTTATGTTAGGAACAAATCCAGAGGTATGGTCAATTTGTAACATTTCTAAATCCTTTAGGTGGATCTCTTCTTGATAAACATTTCTAGTTGTTAATGCGATATTAAGCTCTATTAAATTTTTCGATTTTTCTAAAACACCTTTGTCAATTACAAGGTCTGTATTCCCTATTATTGTTAAGTTTTCTATATTATTCGGTGCATCTGATCTAATGTAGAATATATTTTTAGATTTTGACAGAGCAGAACTAAAAAAGCAGTCAATTATTTCTAATCTTCTCAATGACTCACATACAGATATGTCTGTATAGGAATCATCTATATCGTTCAGTAATGTACAATTTTCCATTCTAATATAAACCAGGTTACTACCATTATCTAATACTTGATTAAAGAAATTGGTATTAACTTCCGTGTTAGAAAAAATAACCTTACTAACCCATTTTAGTAATTTTAAAAACTCTTCCGAATTACTAAGTTTATTGAAGTCAGCTGACTCTATAGTTTCTTCTATATAAATCCGAGAGATTCTAAAAGTATTTTGATTGAATTGCAAATTTCTTACTATATGAAGCACTTTTTCTACATTACTTGGGCTTATTCTCAATTCATTAATATTTTGAAAAGAAAAATGATCGATAGTTAATGATAAATCAGATAAGATGTCTTCTCTTGGAAATTTATTTGGCAAAAAGGAACCTATAGTCTGATATTCTTTATAGCTAGAAACAATTAATTTATCATGCAGCAATATTTCTAAGAAAGGAACTAGAACAATTCTCTCAGCAACCGAAGAACCGAACTCCCTTAAAATCTCTTCCATTTTAAGTATATAATCATCTCCGTAATAAAATATGTAGACCTTGTTTGCTTTTTTTATTATTCTTGATAGGAATGGGAAGTCACTACCTTTAAGAGAGTGTCCTATAATATATAAGCTATAATTCGTTTCTGTATTGTCCAAATCAATAATAGACATTATTTTTTTTCTTGTTGAATTTAGTAATTCATTTTCTTTAATTCTGAACAATTTATCATTTATTAAAGACTGAGAATAATGAATCTTATTAATATCCTCACTGTCAGTAAATCCACCTCCGAATAAAATATTTTCTTCTTCTAAACTTCCATGTATATGAAAAACTCTGTCTTTCGCTTTTTTCACTTTTAAACTGGATCCTGGCATACTGTTATCATAAAGTACACTTTCACATAAATCTTCAACTGTGTTAGTATAATTAAAATTAATAAAGAATGTATTTTCATCTTCAATCATTTTAATAAAGAAAGGATTTATTGGTTCTGTAAATCTTTTAAACCCAGAACTTCCAATTTCAATTGTCTTGTGTTGAACCCACTTTGGGTATTCATATGAAAGATATTCCTGAAAATCTTCTTCTAATTTCTTAATAGAATCATTTATAGACGATATATCAAAAATATCTTGTGGTTCTTCATTTTTATGAGATCGATTATTGATTTTTCTTACAGTTTCTTCGTATAAACTTTCAAAATCAGACCAGTTTAAATGAAACCCCTCATATTTCCTTAAAAAAAGTCGATTATAGTTGTATAATTCGTTATCTTCTGAGAATCGATTCCTATACTTAATATATTCAATAAAATTCTGATATGAACTCTTGAGACCAAGACTCATATCAAAACCGTTCCCTACAATAACTATGTTCTTTGAATTATTATTATCTAACTTTTCTTGACCTTCTTTGTTCATATAACATTCTCCCGTTCATCGTCCAATGGTCTATTAACTTCATCCAAAACTACACATGTTAGCTTGACCTTACGGTTATAGATTTTAAAAAGTAACTTGCTATAATAAATTAAATTGTGCATGTACACAGATAGTGGTAACGAGACTTAACTATTTTGATTAAAGTCAACAATATGTATTATTAGATTAAAAATTATCTATTTAATTGGTACTTATTTCTATTGTACTACAGGTGTTTATGATAGTCATACTATTACAAATCATTTGATAAAATCATGAAATACAAAGGTTTAATTTTTACTTGTTCTCTCTTATTTTAAATAAACAAAAGAAGCGAGAGAACTGAACTGCCCCTTGCTTCTTTTGTTTAATTTTATACTACAAAACGACTTTATCTTAATTCTTCACTCAAAGGTACAATAACGTCATCCAATGTCTTTCTCCACTGACGTTTCATTTCTGGTCCATATTTTAACGGCTTTGCATCTGGATGTACGGCTTTATACATATCAAATTTCTTGCTGTTAAGAATACCTCCAATATTCGGAATCGGATCTGTTCCTATGACATACTGAATCGCGGATAAATGCAGCTCTCCACCATCGACGAGCCACGTATTCGCAAATTCTTCAATCGCTTGATCACGCGACTTTGTGAAGAAGTGACGTTTCACAACAAAGATATCTTCCTCAGAATCGATATCTCCATTGTCAATTCCATTTAGAATCGCACGGTATACGTCTTTCACACTTTCTGATTTCTTTAGCTTTTTAAGTGCTTTCTCGATCTCATCACGGATCCCTTGGTTGTTGGCAGAGTAGGTTTCTAAAAGTCTATTAATATAGGTTGAGTCGATATCATAGACCTGAATCGCATTCCCACCGTAGAATTCAATGTCTGAGAAGTCTGGCTCCGGTTCATCATCGTTTCCATCACCGCCTCCTATATCAACGAGCGACCCCTTCACCGTATTGTACACGCCAACATAAGCCTCTAAGGTCTTCACCTGCTCTTGAAGTGCTTTGGATGTCTCCATATCATCGTTGTAGTCATCATAGGTCACCAAGGCCTCGTAGGCATTATTCAACTCTTGGAATGCTTTAACAAATTCAACCCGAGATTCAAGCGGAGAATGCTCATCGATATCTGTTGGGTTGGGTACGACGGTATGGAGTACTTTGTGAGCCTTTTTGAAACGCTTCTTCGATTCCGTATATGTTGGATAGATGAGCTCGGTTTCTTCTTGTGCTTGTGAATATAACTTCGTCGCATCCTTTACGTTTTGTTCCATTGACCAAGGCTTGCGGAATGTGACAATTAATCCCTTATTCTTATCTGGATACGTTCGATTCGTCCTAGAAAAAGCTTGGATCAAATTAGCATAACTTAAGTTTCGATCGACAAATAACGTCTGAATCGTCGGTGCATCAAATCCAGTAAGTAGGCGATCGACAACAATGACGAGATCAATCTGCTTCCCAAATTCTTTGAACTCTGCTTTCTTACGAGCTAGACGATTGTTAATATCGCCATTATATCGCTCAAGATCTTCTATCGACCATGCTGTGTCGTAATACTCATTATAGCTCTTGATGATGTCTTTCATTTCATCTTGATTTCGTTTCGAGTCTTCTTCATTTTCTTCTAATGAATACGTGATGGCGATCCGTGGGAAGTCTGGATCTTCAATCGTACGCCCCGTCCGAATGGGATGTTCGGCAAATTCTGTTGTTAACCAATCTGGATCTTTCGTCATTTCCTTGATAGCGTGATAGTAGCGTTTCGCCATTGCAATGGAACTCGTTGTTAAAATGGCAGACTTTTGTGGACGACCATTTTTGAAATCAAATTTGATATACGAATTATCTGGCTTGAATATCTTGCGAAGGACTTTTTGGATATGATCATCACTCTCAAAAATAGCTGGATCGAGATAGGCCTCCTTCTCCATCCCTTCCATTTGATCGATCATACTGTTCTTTTCATCATCACTTAAATGAGCGTATTTTTCTTTTTGACGTAGCTCGGCAAAAATATAGTTATTCAATGATGTAGGTTCAATCGTATCTTCATGCTCTACTTGAAATCCTAAAACAGCTCTGTCTTCTAACGCATTCTTAATGGTGTACGTGTGCAAGACTTCGCCATATTGATCACGAGTAGTACGAGCTAATCGTCCTTTTGCTTGCTTCTTATTTTCATCAAAGATTGGCGTACCGGTAAAGCCAAACCAAGTCGAATTCGGGAAGAATCCCTTAATCGCTTGCATCCCTTCTGCACTTAACGCCCGGTGGCACTCGTCCACGATAAAGACAATATGTTGTCCTACTAGTTTCTTAAAGCGCTGCGTACCTTTTTGTTCTTCTTGTCTCTCTGCATAGCGTAAGGCAGCATCTAACTTCTGACGAGTGGTGATAATCACTGTATTCGAATTGGCATCGGAGAGGAGCGTTTGACTTAACTCCTTCGCACTTCCTGTTCCGACAATCAAACTATTTGACTTGGCGCCACCAGACGACATTCCAGTGTTAAATTCAGATGCAAATTTGGTGAATTCAGTGGTTGTTTGGTTGTCCAAGTCTTTTCGGTCAATGAGCATGATTGTCCGGTCTACCCCTGGCTTGCGGGCTAATAACTTCGTTGAAACAAAACTTGTTAACGTCTTCCCTGAACCAGTGGCATGCCAGACATAACCGGATTCGTGTTTCATCGCAGCTGTGAACAAGGCTTGAATCGCATGGATTTGGTACGGGTGTAATACCATTAAGGCTTTGTTGTCGTGATCTTCACTCACGATCGTATAATCAGCTATCAGACGGTGTGCATCTGGTATATTTAACACTTGTTTCACAAACTCATAGAGATTTTCTACTTTTTGATTGTCTTTCGTACGCCAGCTAAAGACGAATTTCTTGTGCATGTCTTTCGGCATCGCATTGGCAAAGTAGCGAGTGGTCTGTTCGTTGGAAATGACGAATAACTGCAGCGTAGAGAAGATATTCGTTCGAAACATTCCTTCTTCTGCGTATTTCTTGATTTGATTAAAGGCTTGCCATACACCATCCTTGCTTGTCACCTGTTTCAATTCAATCTGAACAATTGGTAAGCCATTGATTAAGAGCGTCACGTCAAACCGACGATCACGCTCATCCACATTTGTCTTTTTCTTCGCAATCTGGTGAACCACTTCGTACGTCGAGATCCCACCACCAATGTCTTGATTCGAATACAACACAAGCGACATCGACCCTAGAGACACATCTTCACGTTCGATCGTAATCCGAGAGATTCCATTCTCCCCCTTGAGCCATTTCGCGGCAGCAAAGGGGGTCTGTGTTTTGAGGAGTAATTCTGTTTTGATCGTGTCAAATTCTTTATCCGTCAGTGGATGATCGCCAATTTCTGATAAGTTATTTTGCGTAATCTTTTGACGCAAGTTCTCCCATAGATCTTCTTCTGACTTTAAATCGGGGCGATAATTCCACTGATTCTGTCCTTCCCCAAGCACTTCAATCAAGCGACGTTCCACTTCAGCTTCATCGTTATGCAGTATCTTTGTCATGATTCTCCCTCCTCTCCTTACTTAGACGAACATCTTTTGTAGGAATGCTTTTCTTGTTTCTTGCAGGGCTTCTAGTTCACGTTGATAAAGTGCGATCGTGCCGTCTAGTTGCTTAAAAAAGTTGCCGATTTGGATTTGTTCTTCGATGGATGGTAACAAAACTTTTTTGTCTTCCATCCCTTTTTTGGTAATATGAACCATTGTTGAACCATTTTTATCACTTAATATTTTTGCTTTATCATACTCTAATAGCTGAATCGTAAATTGTTTATCAAGATTATCTGATAAGTCTATTTTCCAAATATGGTAATGATAAATAACCTTATCTCCATACCAGATATGTGGGCCAAACGTGGCAGACCATGTGTAAAGTAAGTCTCCTTTTTCTGCATAATACTTTTCACCGAGCTCTAAATCAGTATAATACCAAGAATCATTTGTATAAAAATTACCAACTCGTAACACTTTATATTTCCCAGAATTTAATAACTCATGTTGTTTATATGCTCTACCGTTTATAAATGTAGCAACTTCCCCCAACTTACGCTGCTCCCACTCCCTACTAAACCCCGGAAACCGTAATTCTGGCACAGACTCCCCTTCTTTTGGAAACATTTTTTGCAAGAATCCCTGTTTTGTTTGTTTGAGGGTGGTTAGTTCTTGCTGATGAAGAGCGATCGTGTCGTCTAGTTGTTTGAAGAAGTTGCCGATTTGGATTTGTTCCTCAATCGAAGGAGTAGGAATAGGCATTTCACGAAATAACGAATCTTTGATAGCAAACCTGTCTGACCTTGCACCAGAATCTCCAATCAATTTCATGAATCTGTGCCAACTATTTCCAGAGAAGTATTTATCTAAATATGACTTATCAACGTTATGTGTGCGGAAAACATAATAAAGAGGCGACATTACGCCAGTTCTCCCTAACTTATTACGCTTAATTGGACCTACTGGGGCGAAATTAGAAATCCTCGGATTGTAAACAAAATCATCTGGACGAACGACATAATAACCATCTAAATTTTTTTCGTTTGATATATCCTTATCAAAAAATTCACGTTGAGTTATGATTCCAAACTCTGCCGAATTCGTAAAAGTTTCAGAATAGATATTATTTTTATTTTTCTCAGTTACCTTTTCTGATATTTCCCCCAACTTCCGCTCTTCCCACTCCCCACTAAATCCGCCAAATCGAACCTCAGGTATATTCTTATTTCCCACGATTAAACACCTCTAATGCACCCTTCATCCATTCGGCATTCTCTTCGTCATATTGTAGCGACGAAACCATCTCATAAAGACGAGATTCTAGTTCTGCTTTTTCTTTCCGAATGTCACTGATCATTGAGCCAACCTGTGCCATATCAACAGGCTCCTCTTCCTCAAACGTATCCACGTATCTCGGGATATTTAAATTGAAATCATTCTCCTTAATCTCCTCAAACGAAGCAACGTGGGCATACTTCTCAACATCTTCTCGCTTCTTATACGTTTCAACAATCTTATCAATATTTTCTGATGAAAGTTTATTTTGGTTCTTTCCTTTGATAAATTCCTTACTCGCATCAATAAATAACACATCACGAGTGCCACGGTTCTTCTTCAAGATGATGACGGTTGTTGGAATCGATGTGCCGAAGAATAAGTTTCCTGGCATGCCAATGACCGCGTCAACACTACCATCTTCTAATAACTTTTTACGGATCACACCTTCTGCAGCTCCACGGAACAGCACCCCATGTGGCAAAACAATGGCCATTGTTCCAGAATCTTTTAAATGGTAGAACCCGTGTAAAAGAAAGGCGAAGTCTGCTTTTGATTTCGGTGCTAACTTCCCGTATCGATTGAAGCGAGAATCATCTAAGAACGTCGCATCTGCCGACCATTTGGCAGAGTAAGGTGGATTCATAAGGACCGAATCAAAGGTATAAGGCTCGTCTGTCGGCCAATCTTTGTTCAATGTATCTCCATTACGTAATCGCATATCTTCTTTTTCTACACCATGCAAGATCAAGTTCATCTTCGCTAGATTAAAGGTCGTTGTATTCAGTTCTTGACCATGGTACTTTACACTATCTGGGTAGTTAAGGTAGTTTCGTATATTCAACATTAAAGAACCTGATCCCATTGTTGGGTCATATACACTAAATAATTTTTTATCTTCATTGCCAACCGCAGCAATCCGAGCCATCATCACTGATACTTGATGAGGTGTATAGAATTCTCCAGCCTTCTTTCCAGCTTCAGAGGCAAATTGAGAAATTAAGAACTCATACGCATCCCCAATCACATCGCCATCATATCCGATCACATTGACATCGTTTAGTTTCTTCAGTACATCTGTGATCGTAATGTTACGCTGTTGATCATCTGATCCCAGTTTTTTTGATTTCAAATCCACATCGTCAAACAACCCATTGAATTGTTCATACTTGGTAGACAAATCAATAAAAGCCTTATTCAAGTCATTCAACTGAAAAGTGTTTTCTTTCGCTTTCCCTGCTAATACATTGAACAAATACTCTGGTTCAATATCATAGCCTAATGTATCTACTAATGTTTCGATCAAGTCACCTTTGATCTCATCATCTGCTAAAAGATCCCGATACAATTGCGTTTGCTTTCCTTGTGTGTTGTATTCTTCTAACGATTCATCAGCGATTTCAACGACCTTTTCAACTAGCTTGTCGGATAAGTACTTGTAGAAGATCAAGCCTAATAAGTAGTTTTTGTATTCTGATGCATCCATCTTGCTTCGCAAGTTGTCTGCTGAACTAAATAATTTTGAATTTAAATTAGCCATGGTGCATTCCTCACTTTTTTCTATAATTGGTCTAATTTTTGCTTATCTGCTTAATAAGCTATACATAATCTCGTCCAGGAAATCTGGTTCAAATAAGCTTGTGTTTGAGCTTGTGTATTCTTCCATCTTACACGTTCTGAAATGAAGAATCGATGTTCATCACTATAATACCAACTTTATTCATCATCCTCTTCCTCTTAAATTCGTTTAGCAGTTTCGACAAACACGTCTTTAAACACTTTAAAAATAGTAACCAAATATGTAATTTTACTATCAGAAGCAATTGATATCCTCTTAGTATGTTCGTGATTCCCTAAGGTAGGATTCACAGTTGTTGTAGTGTGAGCTTAACCTTATGTAATCTCCTTTTCCTCTTTCCGAAATATGTAAAGTTAGTTCATCTTAACTATATCAAATTGCCTTCATGCAGTACTATGATTTTTCTTTTAATTATATGAAATTAGGAACCCCTTTCAGGTTCCCTTAAGTATGTTAAAGCTGCCTTAATGCTCTATTTGTTAAACACTTCTTTCAAGTGCCATTCTAAAAATGATTGCTTAGGTGGAGAAAGTTTCGGATACTTTAATTTCTTTTGGCTATAAGGCTTTAATAATCCATATAAAACTTTATCTTTACTTAGTTTTGGCGCTAATTTTATTCTATAATCACTAGAAATACCAATATAGCCTTTATCAAACGCTTTATCTAAAAGAACCGAGAGACAAATACCATTCTGAGGATCAAGCCTATGCTCCTTGCTTTCAGACCATGGAACGATATGCGAAGCTACTAAAAATTCTTTCGTAGTGAGCCCGGTAATCGCGCACTTATAGCCATAATTAAGTTTAACCTTATCAGCGAATACTTTGTGACCAATACGAGTTTTCTGTTCTGAAATATGATCATCAACGAAGTAGTTTTTCTTTTGTTGTTGGTGTATCAATTGTATTTCATCGCCAAAATGGCGTGAATCAACAATTTCTGTTTCGAAAGCCAAGTTTAACATCCCTTTGAAATCATCTTTTACTATCTGATTCATCCCGTATTCATTAAAAAAGTGTTCCCAAGTTGAACCTCTTTGTTTAAAATGCCAAATGTAATCTTCAAGCTCCCCCGGTAACAGCTTTTTTTCAAATGGTAATGGTTTCCCAATAAATGCTCTTAATCTGTCCTCACCTATTTGTTCTATCGTATCTATTTTGCCTGCACCAAAAAAATAAAATTTACCTCTTTCCGACGCCCTTTGTGGACGTCTGTAAAGAAATAAGTCTCCTACTTTTATCTTATTGAATCTACTCGGTGACCAATCATACGAAATAAACTCTATATCTCCATGTTCACCTGGATCCCCTTTTGTATCAAGTATCAAATAACCTGTGTCAGAATCTTTCAGCTCTTTGTCATAATATTTAATATGCAAACCTACTCACCTTTCTTAGGTATATAATTGTTTGTTCTACTATTATTTTATAGTCATTCAGTACCTTTTCTTTTAATTTGATCAAGGGTATTGCCATCCGTATTTTTCCATTCAACCCACCCATTTGCATTTCTACCCAGAACTATTCCTGCAGCTTGACTAGGTGAATTAAACGGATGATCTTTTATAAACACGTACGCTTCACTTTCCTCTTTTACAACTTCGTCATTTATAAGAGTTTCTCTATTTGTTATTAAGTAGTTATGAATGCTATTTGATGTACTTTTAGACATTTGCGACCCTTTATATACGACAAATCCCTCTTCACTATATTCGCCCATTGCTTCAAGCCCTTTCCCTTTACAATAGAAAATCCTTTCTTTTTGTAACTTCGGATCATCTGAGGCTTTCGAACTCCTTATTTCGTCAAAAAGTCGGTACCCGAGGGTTGATAATAATATATTCAACGTTTCAAAAATATCATGTAAATCAGCCTGTCTCCATTCGGGTACGAAAGAGCTTGCCGGAACGGACTGATTCAATTTATATCGATTTACGCTTTGTACTTTTTCAAATGATAAACGTTCTAAAAACTTTACATCTGTTTTTGTAAACTGATTCTGGTTATTATTAGTTACAAACACAACTGCTGAATCCCAAAACTCTTTTTCACGGTTATGTTGTTTAAGCCGTTCATAACAATTTTCAGCCTCGCCTATATAAACGCTTGGCATTGCATCATTCTCACCTTGACCAAAAAGAAAATAAATCCCGACATTTGTAACCTCTATTCGTTTTCCAGCATCATCTAATTGGTTCCTAGGAATGTATACAGCTTGAACCGTCCTGTTCGTGATTTCAGCAATTTTGATTCCTCTTGGAGAACCAAATGGTAAAAAAATCTGTATCGTTCTTCCATGCATTCACAATTCATTCCCTTCTTTTCTCATAAGCCTCATACAAGTAATATTAACATGTAAGGATTTGGAAGTGCACTAAATCGCTGATTATCTAAAAGTTATAAGTTTTGGACATAAGGAAAAGCAACTTGATTTCAGCAAAAAAAACCTCTTTGCACCATCTAGAAGTTAGTCTAATATTAACTGTGCAGAAGTCATGTAACTTTTAGACAACAAGAGAAAGGACTAACAAAATTGCTATTGTCGGGTATGCAAGGGTGTCAACTAAAGACCAGGAATTGGAGTTACAACTGGACAAGCTCAAAGAATACGGCTGCGAGAAAATCTTCATGGAAAAACAAAGTGGTGCAAAAAGTGATCGTGAGGAACTAGCTAGAGCTTTGGACTACTTGAGAGATGGAGACAAGCTCGTAGTGTACAAGCTGGATCGGTTAGCTAGAAGTACTTTTGATTTACATAAGATTGCAAAAGGACTAGAAGAACGAGGGATAGGTTTAGTCTTCTTGAAAGAGCAGATAGATTTTACCACACCACCCGGCAAGCTCATGTTTACCATGCTTGGAGCAATAGCTGAATTTGAACGTGATCTAATTGCCGAGAGAACAGCTGAAGGGCGCGAAAGAGCCAAGGCACAAGGTAAACATATGGGACGGGTTGGAAAGGCTGAAAAGGACGTTACAAAGGCTTTGAAGTTATATGCCGAAAGAGTGTCGAACGGGTTGAGTGTTAATGACATTGTTAAAATGATCGGTGTTCCAAGTTCGACCATATATGCCAAAGTGAAAGAACAAAGACAAATCTAATAAGCATAAAAAACACTAAAAACAGGACCAGACTCGGTCCTGTCTTGTTTCGCTTAATAAGCTCTGGCACCCGTTAGGACGGCGCCAACAGCTTCTATTTTTTCTGGTTTACTTAACTAAAATAACCCCCCCTTAGATCTAAAAATACGTGTAATTATTAGGAATGCTATCCCTTCTGTTTGTTAATCTTCCATAGATAGATTTTTCTCCCGAAACTCAATGTATCGTTTTAGAGTTAGGATATAATGACCTCTTGATTTTTCAAATTCTTTTTCAATGGCAGCTTCCATACTAGGGGTTACTTTAGATTCTCCTTTATAAATTCCTCTATCTACTATCCCGTTAAAACGGGTTACATAATCACGAGCAGATTTTTCGCCGAGTTTATATTCCTGCATTAGGAAGTCTTTAAATTCCATCCTTCTCTGCCCAATCCTCTATTATAGGAGCTTTGTTATTAGAAATAAATTGCAATGTTTCCTCTACAGCCGCTATCTTTTCATCAAATACTAGTTCTGATAAGATGTTAAAAATATATAGAGAGTACAACATCAAAGTGGGTAAACATCGGTAAATCTGCTCCCACTGTGAGTTTTTTTCCTCTTCACCAGAAAAAACAAAATTTAAACTTAATGGTTCAGTCTTATAGTGCTTTTGCGTTGTAACCAAATGAACCGATTTATTCCATAAGCTTTCAAAACCATATAACGAGTCTTTAACAAAACGCAAATTAAATCTAACTCTAACATATCCGATTCAAAGCCCACATCTCCCAATTGTTTCTTTATTTTTTGCCGTAGTTCCCATTGAGTCAAATCAAATTTCTTTGAATCATTTTCATAAGCTTCAAAAAAAGAATCTGAGTCTACAATGATCCATTCCCATAAAAGCAAGATCTCTTTAAACGGTTTTCTTAGTAATGTATAAGTTACAGATAATTTACCTTTTTCGGATGTTTTTAAAGCCTCATATATAAAATGAAGGAATTCTGCAAGAGTTGCAATTGTTAACTGCCTTAAAGCAAGTGTCTTGTATTCTTCTACATAACCAAAATCTTTCATAGCCTCAATTGTATCTTCACTTTGATTAAACTCTTCCCATTCCTTCTCATCCTTAAAATTAATTTTAACATTATGTAGATCGTTTTTTTCTATCTCATCAACTGTTAGAACCAGATGATCATGAAGTATCAAACAATAATTATGAATTTCATGATATTTTTTAGGTAATTTCATTTTACTTATTCCTTCCTTACATTTGCACTTTTAAATTATTAAGTTTTCAAGTGCAAGTAATGGGACAAGCGGTTAACGTCCCCTATAAGACGCTTTTTAGATTATTGTTTTTTTAGCTACCTTTTTACTTTAGTAGCAATCTCTTTTACTAAATCTATGAAAATTTCATTGTTAAAGCTATATGTATTGGACCTATCCTCATAAATTGCTATCCTGACTGAATCAAAAGGATGATCTCTTCTTAAACGAATACCGGACACAGGTTCCCCCTCTGTTCTTTCCTTTAATCAAATTCGTTCACTTAATTCTTTCAGCTCAAAACTTCCTACTGGAAAGTCGATAGCTACATAAAACCTTTGATCTTCTTCAAAGGCTTGCCCCCATTTTTTACCCCTTTTAGTGTTAGCCCATATTACCCCATCTATCGCCTTAAACGTAAATCCAGTTTCGTTATTAGTCGTTACGCACCCATTGATTTTATTAACTATACTCTGTAATTCTGATCTTTTTTCTTTAATCCATTTCAATACATTCCCCTCCTTTCTTTCAGATTTAAATTGTTACCATATTAACGTTTGATAATTGCCTTCAAATCACCGACACTTAGCCAAGGTCTATAACGATGAATCATTTTGTGACAATTACTACATACTAAAGCAATGTCATCTATACTAGTTTCTCCTCCATCCTCTTCCAACTCAGAGACAGGTATATTGTGGTGACCTTCGATATAACCCTGGCCTCTTTCACCGTAAGTTTTATAAAAGTCAAAATCACAAGCTTCACACTTAAGAGTTCCGTTTTTATTCATATATCGATCTTTTGCAGCTTGAATGATCCTGGAATCACGTTCACGTGCAAAATGTTGTCTTAACACCCTTCGACCTTCTTTTGTAGTTTCAAAATAATATTCCTCTTTTTCAATTTCTGATGTGGTTACACTTACGTCTCTTCTCAACTCAAAATATTTATCGATTCCATTTTCATCCGTTGAAATTCCATTATAGAGAAACTCACCTTCAAATTTAAACGGAATACCTTTCTTATTTCTCGTAAAAACATAAATAGGATAGGCTCCTATACCGGATTCAATTATTGCTTTAATAGTAACGATATTTTCGTTATATTTCTTTAGACCTGTTACTTTGTCTGTTCTTCCTTCTAAGTAGTATTTTAGAAGGTTCATTTTATCATCTAACCACTCATTAGGGTAGTTTTCTCCACCTATTGTACATAAAATTACGACAGCCTTTATTCGGTCATTTACCTTAAGGGGATGAATCGCCTTTACCCTGTTTTGCCCAGATAAATGTGCTACTGTATCAGCAGTTATCATCGTTCCAATAGGCAACGTTTCAAAGCCTGTTAAACACTTGATCATTAACACTTTTCTTAATCAATTATACCCAGACGCACATTCTTATTACAAGTTGATAACAGAACAAACATTCGCACATAATGAGTTATAATCAAAAGATGGGGTGTTTTTATGAATAAGGCGACAAAAGGGTCTAATATGATGTGCGAAAGCTCACGTATGATGTTACCAGAGCATGTAGAAGCATTACGGCACCGGAAAGAAGAACAGAAAAAGCTACCAAAACACGAGTTAGATGAACAAGAATTGGAAGAGATCAGCATAGTGATTATGGATTCGTTGAAATATAAATTAGAAGTAAAGATTACCTACTGGAAAGAAGGATATTATCGAGAAATGATAGGTGTTGTAGATCTAGTCGATGTTCAAACCAAGAAGATAAAACCGAGGGTTGACGATGATATAGAGTACTTATTTATTGATTGTCTCAAACAAGTAGAGAGACTATAGGGTTATATATAAGTAGCACTTTTTAACAAGCATTAGAAATTGAAGGGTATTGGAAGCTTCTAAAGTGGATCACACGGGTAAAGTTTTGTGCGGATGAGGATAAGATAACGATTTTTTGTGGATTATCGTTACATTCTTACGTTCAGCTGCATTGCAGATCAGTTCGAGTTCAGAATACATTCGATCAGTTAGGATTCCCTTTTCGATATTCTTGAGTATTTCTTCATAGAATGCGACTAGCATATCAACAGGCAGTTTATCATAAAGCGACATTTCGCCACCCCTTTCGACATTGTTATAATTATAGAATAATTTAAATATTCGAAAGGTCAACTACTTTTGGAGAATATATAACATGGTATTGCAATTAAATAACTTTAACCCAATAAAGTCGATCTCGTCTGCGATAGGATCCACTTTTCTTTTACTTTTTCTTCAAGAATAGCACTATACAGGTAAATAAAAATCCCAGTTAATTAATGCGTATTTTCGTTGTACTACGCAGTAGGTTCATATTGCCTCGTTAGTTTAAGTACAATCCTTCACAATCCTGTTTTGTAACAAAAATAAAGGTGATTTTTTTTAGAACCACACCTTTTTGTATTTAAATAGCATTAAGATACTGCTATATAGTATATATTATCTAACTTTAGTTCACTCATCTTTATATAACAATCTTCTTCGTGGTCCCCAAAAAAATACGTATCTATATTGCTTATAAGAATTGAGATTGATAAAGATACCTCCACCTAATTAGGTAGTTAAATTTAACCAATTTTATGATAATATCTATCTACCAGTACGTTTTTATTAAGGACATCAGATTAGCATTTAATAAAAATAACATCAATTCTGTCCTTAATTTATTTACTTAAAACTTTTAAGAAAGGGAGGTAATATTACTCATTATGAAAATAAAAAGCATGTACCTCGAAAATTTCCGATGTTTTAATAATCTAAATGTTAATTTCTCTGAGCAACTTACTGTCATAACTGGTGAATGTAGTACAGGAAAAACATCTCTACTTGACGGAATAGCAGTTGGACTAGGTTCGCTTTTCTTGGGGTTTGATGGTGTAAATTCGCGAAATATTCGATCTGATGATGTGCGGATACAAAAAGTGTTAGGTAATCCGAACAGAATGTTAGATCAGCAGTACCCAGTAACTGTTTCTTGTACAGGGTCGTTTAATTCTGAAGAAGATGTCACTTGGAGTAGAACATTACTTGATAAAGATAGTCGAACTACACGCAAAGAAGCTTCCAATATTATTGAATATGCTAATCAATTACAAAGAAAAGTAGAAGAAAATGAGGCGACACTGCTTCCTTTAATTGCTTACTATGGATCCCGAAGAACTACCTCTTTTTCAACAAATGATGTACCTAATGTCAGATCTATTGGTTATGTTAATTGCTTATCCCCTATTTTAAATTCAAAGTTCTTTACTAACTGGTTATGGGATTTGAAAGTCATTACACAAAAAACTGGTGAAAAACCTAGTGAACTATTTAAACTTGAAGAAATATTAAAAACCTGCTTTCAAGGTGTATTTATGGAGGAAGTAGAAGAAGTTACTCAAGGTTTTGAAATTGATTATTGTGATGAAAATGACGAGGTTTTGGTAACGTTAGGAGATGGTAGGATATTACCCTTTAGAATGCTTAGTGAAGGTTATAAAAGAATTATTGGAATATTAGCGGATATAGCTTTCCGAATCTCTGTTTTAAATCCTCAACTCCAAGAAAAGTCTTTTAGTGAAGTAACAGGAGTAGTTTTAATTGATGAAATAGATTTGCATTTACACCCTAAATATCAACGTAAAATAATTGAATTCTTAAGGAGTACGTTTCCGAATATACAGTTTATTGTAACAACTAATTCACCATTTATAATACAGTCAATACAATCCGGTGAACTTCGTATTCTTAATGAGAAGTTAAACAAAAACAACAATAATATAATACAATACGGTGAAATAACCAATAATCGCTTTTTTGTTGCTGTACCGGACTATGTAGATAAAAGCATTGAAGATATTACTGAAAATATACTAGGGATAAATTTACCTCAATGGAGCGAGAGAAAGAATAAAATGTATTTAGCAGCAGAAAGTTACTTTAAATTACTAAAAGAAATGGAACATTCCTCACAAGAACAACTTAACGAGTATAAGCAGAAACTTGATGAATTAAGCAAGCCATACATAGATAATGTAGCTTATTATGCATTCCTTAATCAAAATAGATTACGTGTAGAAGGAAATAGGCGGGAGAAAGAATAATGAGACCAATTGAAAAAGGAAAGTCAAAAAAGACCTATAAAATATATCAAGATGCTAGAAATGACCTTTGTGAGGTAATAGGCTGGTATTGTTCCTATTGTGAAATGCATCTTAGAAATATGCCTGAAGTTGAACACGTAATACCAGTTGCTCATAACGGACCCCCACTGGATTGGGATAATTTTTTGATTTCCTGTAAGTATTGCAACGTAGTAAAAAAGGATAACAACACTGGAAGAATTAACTACTACTGGCCTGATACTGATAATACATTTAGAGGATTTTCGTATCAAAAGGGGATACCGATACAGGCTTCCACGTCTCTAAAAGTTAGTGAAAGCATAATTGCCGATAATACTATTAAACTATGTGGATTAAATAGAGAGCCAGGTTCAGAAACACCACCAACTGACAAAGATACTAGATGGGGATCTCGTTTGCAAGCGTGGGATGTTGCTTTGGCATCATTGAACAATTGGACTGCGGAACCAACACCTAATATGGCAAGCCAAATTGCTCTTTGTGCAATGGGGCATGGGCACTTCTCAATTTGGATGGAAATCTTTAAGGATTATAAAGTAGTAATAGAAGAATTAATTAAAGTGTTCCCAGGTACTGCTAAAAATTGCTTTGATCAAAATATGAATCCGGTTAAAAGGATAGGTGGAAATTTGTAATGTATCTCCTGTAAGATCTAGCCCCTAGATAACTAAAAGAACATAAGTGAATTTGGACCTTTATGGGGTCCTTATTTTATTTGTGAGATTTATTAACAGTAATTGCATAACAGTCAATAAAAATCTAAGCTTCCCGAAATGGCTTTCTTCATTACTTCTTTTAAGTTCTAAGTGGAAATACTTCTTTATTATCTCATAGTGCTAATTATTAAATTCAAATAATACTATCTCATTATATATGTCTTGATCTTGGTAGTTCTCATAGTAAACATTCTCTGCAACGGCACATATATTATTGCAAAAATCCACTACACTTATTCTTATTGAAATATCGGGGTCCTTGCTTTTGTCTCCGTCAAACCACGCCTTACTATATCTAGTAATACTATCTGTTAATACAAATTTAAGATTTTGAGAATTTTTTATACCTAGTTGTTTCCGTACAGCTTCTGTCGCATCAAGGGATCCCTCATGAAGTAATAAATTACGTAATGCATATACTATCTCCCCACTAATAGATAGTGATCCTAAATTGTCCAGTCCAACTTTAGGCTTGTCATATTTGTAGATGAATTCGTTATACCAACATCTGTACCTTCTACCAGAACCCTTCAAATTAGGGTATGTGATTTTTGCACATATATCTGGTAATGTTAGCGTTAATGCTAAAGCTGATATATAATTTTTGTTTTCTAAATTACTTTTTATTTCAGTAATAAGATGTTTCAAGACCAATCTCCTCCATGCTTAATTATTTACAATTAGAGGTGTTATCCTCTATGTCTATCCTACTCTCTCTAGATAATAGAGTTAATAATATCTATCTTAGATTGCCATTAAGGAAATACAAAAAGGACTTTTCACTTATGGTAAGATTCAATCTACTTATTACACTAAAATATTTTCCTCTTTTCCAACAAACAGTACCAATTAAATTATCATAATTAGTTGTAATTATATGAGCTCCTTCACTTTAATATCCTTATTATCGAAACAAAAAGCCGTTCCACTTGGGATACGTCTATTATACGTCAATTAACTTCATAATTTCCATCATATCAAAGCATGTTTGTCGCAACCACAGCTTTTCGATGTCCCCATTCGTAATGCTCTAGAAGTGATTTCTCGTTCGTTGCCACATCGACAAAGGCACATCCAATAGGTTACTTTGTTTACACGTTTTCTTGTGTTGAATAACTGTCCAATAATAAAAGGATCGACCCGTAAGGTCATTATAAATCACAGCACAACCGCAGCTGGTGGAAACGGCATCCCGTAAGGCCGAACCTTTGACTTCCCTTATCGTCCCACATTCACAAAGACACATCCAATAAGGATGATTTTTTCGGTTATCTACCCGTTTTAATACAGTCCACTTTCCAAACGTCTGTCCGGTTAAATCAATTAGTTTTCCCACCAACAAAGTCACCTCATGTTCTTTTTTTTTATTTTAATAGTCCAATTTGTCATTTGGTGAAGAATCGATATATAACTTGACAAGAAAAATTTAATCTTTGCCTATTACTAGAGTTTAGAGGCTTTTATAAGCAACACCGGAAAAATTTAACCGATGTTGCTTTTTTGTGTTTTGATATTTAATCGCTAATGCAAATCCAGAGGCATTAAAGGTTACTAGTTTGAATAATTTTAAAGATTAATAGGCTTAACTCGATGGTTCCATTCATTTAAAAAGACATTTTTTAACCAAATATCCTTTAATTCAATATCGGGAGCAATTTGATATAAATCTAAGAATTGCTTGATATTCTCAATTTTTTTAATAAACCTTTCATCATAACCGTACCAAGCCTGAATCATGTCCTTTGAATCAATCCCCGCGTATTCCCTACAAAACTTCTCAAATGCTAATAGAAAAGCATTGACCTCAGTAAATAGTTTCATTTCAGTTTTATACTCTTGTTCTTTAATATTGAATCCATTAAGGATTTTTATAATGGATATTAATTTGTCGTATTCTAAAAGTTGAATTATAAAGACTGTAACTATATCCCTAGAAGCCTCAATTCTTTCTGTGTAAGCGTGTTCTGAATTGGAGTACGTAGCCTTCGGGCATGACTTAACAAGTTTCTCACGCTGCCCCTCATCACCATTAACAAATGTCTTAATAACCATTTTAAATCGTTCATCAGCACTTAATCTCGGATACACCTTGTCGTTCATTTTTTCATAGCGTTTAAACTAGCTTTAACACTCACTTATTTACCCCTCCCTCTAGTTTTTGTACCACTTCCTTGAGTTGTTCCAATTCTTCCTGTAGTTCTCCCATCTCCATACTTTTCAGTGTTGTATTGGATAAAGCATTTATTGCCTTTGCTTTTTCATTTGTCATTTCTCCTGTTGTTAATAAGTGATTAATGACCCTAGATAACATTCTTCTAACGTCTTGAGGCTTATTTAACCTCACTTCATTTTTATAAAGTGGAGCCAACTTCGATCCCTCCCTAAAAAGGTTATAAAGTCAACTGTTCCAGCAGCTATTTTAGTACATTTTCTGGTGAACTTCGATACATCTAATTCTAATCAAAACGTACTGACTCATTACCACTGCTGTTACGTAATCTTCCTCTACTAATATACTCAAGGTACTGTTTAACTTTTGGAAGAACATCTTCAAATGCACATCCAGTGGCTATTGTTTTGTTACTAGGCGCGTTTTGTTTCAAGTAATGAGTTTCTCGCCACGCTTCCCATCTATTTTCCATGTGGTCAATGTAGATGCTACTATTCTTGTTTATTGAAACGGCGTATAGCTCACCTGGAATACAAATCACCAATCCGGTTTGCTTAGCTTTTTTGTCTCTTCTGAGAGTTGCCAATATTTGCGGTTTATAATCTATGATGTTGGCTCTGAGTGAATCTGGTAGTCGCTTCCCCTTTTTTACTCGAATATCATCGCCTTCAGCAATTAATACAAATCCTAACTGTTCAGTAGATTGAATAACATTTAATGCATTCATAAGAATGTTAGTCCTCACCGCCTTATACTGGTCTTTACTACACTCGTTTTACAATCCAATAGAATAGGTTGTTGTTTTTTCCCCGGAAGGTGTTTTATCTTGACTATACAAAGCTTGTACCTTCCGGGCCTAGTTCAACTCCATTTGTTCGATATATTATGTCTTTTAGAAGGGTTATATCATATAACTAAATCTTCACTATCAGTATTAGATTTAAAACTTTTTCTACCGTCATAATTGTCACAACTGTCATATCCATTGGGATTATTAGTTTCTCTCCATGTCAGTTGACTTTTTATAGTGTCACTTACGTCAGCTCTACCGTCATAATCAAAACTATTGACATTATCGACCTGCGTCAACTGTGTCAGTTGCGTCGGCTCCTTTTGTACTTTTTCTAAACGTATTAATCTACCTTTACTTGTCCTCGGTAGCTCTATAAATTCAATGCACTTAGTTCTCAAAGCTGGTGCAATCCTTCTTAGCCTTTGCTTTAACTTATTTGCTGTTGGCCAAGCTTTACTTTTTTTGATTTTCTCATCCTTTAAATATCGTTCTAGTTGTTCTAGTGTCTTTTGTGGTGTACTTTCCCATTCTGTTCTTTCTTCCATAAACAATTGAACAGTAACTGCTAATGGGTCTGATTCTAGACCTTGATCTACTGCTTTGGCTCGGTTACCCGTATATATTTTAGTTAATTCACCCTCTGGCCAACCAAGGGCCTTTTCAGCTGCGGTAACCCATAGCGCAAAGTCAGCCATCCTCGGTTTATTGATTAATTCTATATTGGGGAGTTCTGCCAACGCATGGCTTATTACACCGCACAAAAAACCTAAAACAGCTGCTTTACAATCCATGAATTCTTTCCAAAATGTACTTTCATCTTTTCTCTTGGCTTGATTAATAGAAGGAAGATTAATGACTATCGATCGATCAAGCAAATCTTGTCTATGTCCGATATCATCAATACCATTTAGAATAACTGGTCTCATAATTTGAAAAACGGCTTCTTCATCATCACTGTATAGCTTTCTAGTAGCCAATCCGCCACCTGTTGAAACTTTACATAGAGCATCACTTAACTGATTTGATAATCCACTTAAATTATCAAATGCTAAAACCCATGAATTGTTTGCAGCAATGGCAAGATCCCGTTCTTCATTAGGCAATCCCCTTAAAGGAAGACTAGACGGGTCTATTAAAGATCTCAACACCTTTGTTGTGGTACTCTTAGTAAAAGTGCCTGTCACTACCCGTATTTTGTCGATATTAGTTTCAACATACTTCAGCAGTGACAGGCACAACATTTAAATAGAAAATGCAAACAGAGGTCAGAACATTTACTTACACAATGATAACTCTAACTATCCCTTCCTTATCAACCGAACTTTTAATTCATTATAAGTATCATCTTCCAACGGGAAAAAACTTAATCCTTCATGCGGTCGGAAGTTTCGTTCAATCGCTTGAATCTCGCTTAAAGATAATCCATATTCACTTCTAAATGTCTCTTCAATTGGTAAGCATGAAAATGCTGGGACGGTTCTTGCGCTTCCTTCGTTTAGCGAAACTAAAAAAGCAAGAGTTCCGTCCCCTTGCTCCTTAGGAATTACAGATAAACAATTCAACTTAAAAGAGATAATATTTATGCAGTAAGTGAAGCCTAATTGAATGGAGTTTATCCAAATAAAAAATGGAACGGAGAAATCTACCTCCGTTCCATTTTTTATTATTAAACTAACGGTTCCGCTGAATAATTTTATAATTTAATCCCTTTGTTTAAAAAAAATTTTCTGTTTATAAAACATTATTGTTGATGTCTCTCTCTAAAATATCAAGGTATATCTTATTTTTATTAAGGCTTGTCCTTAATGTTTCCGTTAAAACTCTTATATCTTCAACATATTGGTTAATAGACGGAGTTTCTTTCGAAATAGTCCTAGTGTAACTTTTTCCAGAACCTCTTTGGTCCCAATCTACTACGATAAAATAATTTTCCAATGTCTTAAAGTATTTGTCGGTACAATAAATTTGAGATGCCCCTGGACCAGCGTGTAAAAATAAAATAATCGGCTTATCTTCGCTTATGCTTCGTATATAGCATTATTTTGAGCCGTTTATTTCAACATTTTCTAAATATTTTATTTTTTTCACCTCCAATTCAATAAGTGTATAAAGAGTTTGTAATTTGAAATAGAATGACAAGGTTCACATTCTAGTTAATCCCCCTTGTAATTAGTTAAGCAAAAATTAACCTCTTCGTTTACACATGCAGGTAATGGTTTTCCTTCTAATCCAGCTAGTATATTATCAACGGCTAAATGGGCCATTCTTGTCCTTGTTTCTATTGCTGCGCTTCCTATATGAGGTGTAATTAATACATTCTTTAGACTCATTATTGGATGAGCCATATTGATGGGTTCTGGATCTGTTACATCCAATGCAGCATAAGCAATTTGCTCAGATACAAGCGCATCAAATAGTTCATTCGTATTGACAACTGAGCCTCTCGATGCATTAATAAAATAAGCTGATGATTTCATTTGTCTAAATTCTTCTTTTCCAAAAAGCCCTCTAGTATGGTTATTTAATGGTACGAGAACAACAATAAAGTCTGAATTTGCTAGTAATTCTTCAAACGTTGCATAGACTGCCCCCATACTTTCATTCACTTCATTTACTTTTCGATTATGGTAAACAATATTCATTCCGCTTGCTTGCGCGCGCCTTGCAACAGCTCTTCCGATGTTGCCCATCCCCACTATACCAAGTGTTTTTCCATACAAATCAACCCCCATTGGTACGTCAAATGGACTTTTCCACTTACCACGTTTAACAAATTCACTTCCTTCAGTTATTTTTCTTGCCGCTGATAGCAATAGACCATACGTTAAATCAGCCGTTGCATCGTTTAACACCTCTGGAGTATTGCCAAAGGGGATCGAACGCCTTGTACAAGCGTCAATATCAATATTGTCATACCCTGCAGAAGACTGTGCGATTACCCGTAGATTGGGAGCTTGTGCTAATATATTGTCATTGACTTGAATATCTCCTCGGCTCAACAAACCTTCTGCATCTTTTAACCATGCCATTAACGTGTCATATGGAATAGCTTCAGGTTTATTCCATACTCTTAGCTCAGCTTCCTCTTCCAATCTCTCAAGAACGGTTTGCGGTAAGTCGCCAATAATCACTACATTGGATTTCTCCATTTTTCAGTCTCCTTTGCTTTCAAAATTTACTATATATTATAATAGCCACTCTAGTGGTGCTAGAATGATAGATGGGAACAAAACTATTAGAATTAAGATGATTGGATAGACCAATAGAAATGGCCAAACACCTTTTGTAAATTTCTCAATACTGATTTTTTCCTACACCTGCAACGACATTCATGATGATTCATATTACCTACACAAGTTAGCGCTTTCATTTTTTCTGATAGTTACATAGATACCTCTTACTCTTTTAAATCATAAATGATTTTTTGGAAATCTTCAAGGGACAGGTTTCCTCGTCCCTTTTTAGTTTAGACGTTGGATCACACTTTTGGAGACACCGGTGATTTTCGATTGCCCAAGTAGGGTGCTTTTTATTTCTGGCACCCTTATGGAATTAATATTTCTCGAAAGAATTACTCCATACTGGAAATCTTCACTTTTAAGAAATCGCTTCAAGAATTTCTTGATAAAAATTGAGGTGAGTTTTATTTCGACATTCAGTTACTAAACTTATGTCAAAGGTTTAATCTGGGGAATCTTATTAAGTGTGCCATTATGGTTAGCACTATGGGGATGGACCAACATGATTAATAGCCTCTTATTATTTCCTTAAAAGCTGTCCCTCTGATGATTTTTTGGTATATAATCTTCCATTTCATGGGACAAATGTCGCATACCATGCAAAAATAACAACATCTTTATTAGTTTTAAATATTATATTTTTAAGCTCTGAATGTACAGGGGGGGGAAGAAAATGGTAAGTATCTATACTCATGTAAAAGAGAAAAACGATCAATTATCGATTCTTAAAAAGATGAATCGAGATGCCATGATTATACATAATAAGGGAGTTATTTTAGAGTGCAATGATCGGTTTAAAGAGATTTTTGATTACAGCATGTCCGAGGTCATTGGAAAATCAATATATGATTTATTTAGTGACAAAGACCATCATATGATAGATGGAGAAAAAGAAAGATTTTCGATAATCGGAATACGAAAAGACGGGTCAAACATAAACTTAGACGGCATCGGCCATCATTATCCATACCAGGGAAGGAATGTTCGGATGATTCTGTTGCGTGATATGACAGAACAAATCAAAAGAAAAAAGGAAAATGAGCTTAGGTTAGTTCAGGATGATTTAACAGGTCTTCCGAATCGTTCATATTTTAATAATAAGCTAAACCGTTCGATGGGCTATATGAAAGATCAAGAAAAAAAGATAGCTGTTCTTTTGCTTGATCTAGATGGATTCAAAAATATAAATGATACTTTTAACCATACTGTTGGTGATAATTTATTAATAAAAGTTAGTAAAAGACTATTAGATTGTATTAAGGGAGACGGAACGGTTTGTCGTATGGGTGGAGATGAATTCCTGATCCTTTTACCTTATGTAGATGAAACAACTGCGGCTAAAGTTGCCGCACGAATTTTGGATGTATTTCAAATACCATTTGATGTCGAAGGAGGCTATTTATTACATGTCACAACCAGTATAGGTATTAGTATGTTTCCAGAAAACGGAAACACTTCAGGGCATCTCATTAAACATGCAGATATGGCTATGTATGCTTCAAAAAAGCTTGGTAAGAATCAGTTTAGTTTTTATAACCCCTCTCATAGCAAAGAAACCGTTATTAATCTAACTCTTGAAAATGAATTAAGATCCGTCTTCGATCGAGGGGACCTTCTCCTATATTACCAGCCGCAAATTGATCTAAAATCAGGCGAAGTTATTGGGGTAGAAGCTTTATGTCGTTGGAAACATAAGGAGTTAGGCTTTATAAGTCCTAGTGAGTTTATTCCAATAGCTGAAAGAACTGGAATGATCTTAAGTATTGGCGAATTTGTTTTATACTCTGCTTGTATTCAGAACAAAATATGGCAGGAAAAAGGCTTTTCTCCAATAAAAATGTCGGTTAATATTTCTACTATTCAATTTCACCAGTTCAATATTGTTAGCACTATAAAAAAGTGTCTAAACGAAACACAATTAGATCCCCAATATTTAGAAATTGAAATTACAGAAAATACTATCATAAACAATTCGGAGACTGTAATTAAAGCATTATCTGAACTGCGAGAATATGGTGTAGGTGTGCATTTAGATGATTTTGGAACTGGATATAGTTCACTCAATTACCTAAAAAAATTGCCTATACATAAATTAAAGATTGATAAATCATTTATAGAAGATATACCATTTTGCAAAGAAAGTAATTCGATTATCCAAGCTATCATTATGATGTCTCATAGTTTAGGAATTAAGACGGTTGCTGAAGGAGTAGAAACAAAAGAACAACTAACATACCTTCATGATATGAACTGTGACATCGTACAAGGTTATTATTATAGTAAACCTATACCAATTGATGAGTTTGAAGAGTATTTACTAAGGAATGCTAACGTTTTTTCAGGCACTGTATCTAGATAGATGGGTGAAGATTATGGATAAAGGAATCGTTTTTGTTTTGTACTTCCCCCCACTTGTTCCTCCTTTAGGTACTAAGTCTTTCCCCAAAAACAATTAGATTCTATTCAAGGTGTGCTTTATTCCAAACACCTACTCGTTATACCAAGGCGTGTTAAAGTGAAGTAGCTAGATTTTCTCCTTCTTGGCCTAACTATCACTCCTCTGATTACTGGTTGATTGTAACGTGCTCTCCTTGATTGTCAATCTGTAGTCAGAGATACTCGTCTAGGCACAGAATAGAAATAGAACCAAAGCTTACTGATCCTAGTTCTATAAGTGAAATTCGATTTTTTTGTCTACTTGGGGTCGCAACGAACCGGCCAGCAATTTTCTCTTTTCCTCAACAGGATAGAAGCACGAGAACCGCCCCCCGTGCTTCACGTGCTTTAAACTTCCTTACTGTACTTTACTAGTAAGGAAATTTCTAGTCTTTGAATTTGTCGAAGTGTCTTTGCTTCTGCAGATGATTCCAACCCATTTATGATGACGTGCTCTACTGCGTCAATAAAACGATTTGGATCCCATTCACCCCATGACTTCACTTCTGATGAAATCTCACTCGCTCTTTCATATAATGCTGGATAAATAGAATGACTGCCTGCTTTCTGGAACCAATACTTCGCATTCCCAAAATCCCCTTCGCGGCGATGCATGATCCCATGCCAATAACTTCCTAATTCATTGTCAATAGTTTGTGAAATTGAATGGGATAAATCTAACTCATCATTCCATAACAGCAATCCTGCCTTAACAGCTTGGACAGCTAGCTGTGATAGGTTTTCTTTTTCAGTTAACTCCTGATCGGACAATTCTGTGATTTCTCTAGTGATATCTGGACTCCAAGCTCCCTCTGGGCAAAGTGATGGTAAAGGGGTTCTTTCATCAAGACGTTGGACAAGTTGTGATAAAGCTGTCATCATTACACTCCTTTTATGTACTAGTAATTTGTCATACAACCATTCGTTTAAACGAATGGCTGTAAAGTAAGCCTATACATTTCAATATATCATATATTAGTAAGTTCAAAAATGAAAACCCTTTCTATAATTGCTATATATTTTGATTCAGTCACCACATTTTGAATTTAACGAAAACAAGAAAACACTCACAGATTCCTGGCAATCATGTTAGCGTCACTTAACATAACAGGAGGTCTGAAAGTATTTTCGATGTCACTAGAATTGCCAGAATTTAAAGTTGTTAAACAAGCAACAGAGGAGCGTTACCCTTTCTGCGGGTACACGATTAATCATGTCTACGACTGACGCACACGAAAAATGCGCGACCTTAAAGTATTAGATAAGCCGCTCTATTTGTTTGTTCGTATTAATCAGTTTCGTTGTTTTAACTGTCATGAAGTGTTCCCCCAGACATATGTTTCGATTCAAGCTAACAAGAATCAAAGTAATAGTACGCTGTCACTACCCGTATTTTGTCGTATTATTCCAAGATGCTTCGAGCATGACAGGCACCAAAATTAATAGAGACTTATAGCTTTTCTGTCCTTTGGCTTATTGAGATAACAGTTTGCCAGTTCCACTAGCTGTTCACCTTTTAACACATAAAGCCCCACCCTCAAAAGCGCATCTTCAAGCAACCCCTCTAATGTCGGAATCCACATGACCCGCTCCTCCTGTTGGCTGGAGTTTCTTTCACTAGCCGAGAAATCTCAGCCTCCTTATCTAACTATTTTCATTACAGTTTTTGTACAAACATAAAGAAGCTCTATTTATAATTCTAAATAGACCTTCTCCTAATTCCTCTATGTCTTGTAATGCAAAAATAATTATTCAACAAGCTTCGCCCCATCCAATAGAACGTCTAAATTTACGTATTTTTATCACTCTGACCCCTACCTTACCATGGTAGTTCTGCTCAGTTATTTAAGTTAACTTTAGTTTTCTCTAAAAAATTGTATTGTGTGGTCAAAATGTGGTCAATTTGATATAAAAGTATATTATCCTTATTAATAAATAAGTCGGGTTTCTTCATTATAATAGAGGTCAAGTTTTAAAAGCAGACCTTCATGTAAAAACCTGCTAGTTAATTGGATTTTTTGGAAGAGGAAAGGAGAAGGACCTGTCCCTTAAAGCTACTTAAGCTATAAATATTACTGTCTAATTAAATGCTCAGAGCGATACTTTCCTGGTGTGGTGCCAACATGTTTTTTAAATACTTGGTTAAAATATCTTTGATTATCATATCCCACTTGATCACAGATCTCAGAGATTTTATAATTAGTTGTTCTGAGGCGTTCCTTAGCTGTATTCATTCGCATTTCTATGATAAATTCGAACAGTGTCATACCCACCCTTTTTGAAAACAAGCTACTAAGATAGGCTGGACTAATATGAAATTCCTTAGCAATATCGTCCAAAGTAATGACTTCACAAAAATGGTTCTCTATATACTTTTTGACATCAACAATTAATTTCTCTTTCTGTGACATTTGATTATCATTTAAATACTCTGAGAGTAATTTCCCCTTATCCAGTAACCATTCTTTCATATCATCGATTGATCTCAATTGATGTATTTGGTTATATATCACATGTTTTTCTTCCAAAATGCGTTCAACATTGACTTCATATTCTTGCTGCACATGATCAAACACATTAATTATTAGTCTAAAACACATATACTTAGTTTTTAATGGCGGAAGCATCTTTTGCTGTGAATATTGTAATAAATTATCAATCAGTTTGCTCAGATTATTTAAATTCCAATTCTGGTTATTGAAGTAATTATCGATAGTTTTGATCATATCAGAACCTACATTATGATCCACTTTTTCTAAAGCATCATAATACATGAACGATCGATTTAAATAAATACCTATGTGAAAGGCTTCTATTGCTTCTTTATATGATTGCTGAACATTTGCTAGATCAACATACGTATTCCCCACTCCGATTAATGGTGATTTCCCAACCTGAGTCTCAATTAATTCTGCAAAATCAACTATGGCTTTATTCTCCTCTTGGTTCGAGTTAGAAAATACAGCAACTAAATATTCATCAACGAAAAACACAATTCCATTGTTGTCATTTTTCTGAAAAGGAGTTTTTAAATGCTTAATAAAATCCCGCTCTTTATAATTGATTAGCTCTTTTGAAGAAGTAAATCCACATACTAGTACCGTAAAATTTACAAATTTAGTGGTTAGCTCATGGGCGCTTAATTGATGACCAAAAATGACATCTAGCATATACTTTTCCTCTAATTGCAATTCGTAATGTTGAATTTTATCCTTATTCTGTTTTTCCATTTGAATACTTTCAAACTTATTAATCGCTTTTTTTACTGAAGCAATAATTTCATCTAGCTCAATTGGCTTCGTTAAATAGTCTATTACTTCTAATTTGAGTGCCCTTTTCGCATAATCAAATTCTGTATAGCCACTAATAATAATAAATACAGTATTCGGGAGAAGATTCTTTACTTTATCAATTAAGTCTAAGCCGTTCAATCCAGGCATTCTTATATCTGCCATGACAATGTGGGGCTTTGTTTCCTCAATTAATTTGTACGCCGTATTCCCATCTAGAGAAGTTCCTACAATTTGAACTTGATGGTCGGACCAATTAATCGCTGATGTCAGGCCATCTATTACCACTTTTTCATCATCTACAATTACCATTTTATACACTTTGGGTCACCCCTTCCTTTTTCAAACCGGCAAATTCTAATCCTACTTTTACAATTACTTTTGTCCCTCTATCTTTTTTGCTTTCTATTGTCATACCATAGTTTTGACCATACTGTAATTTTATTCTTTCATTTATGTTCTTTAAAGCATACCCTTGTTTACTTGCAGCTACTTCTTCCGTGTCAAATCCAACTCCATTATCAATGACTTCAAAAATCATCGCATCATTTACTTTTCGACCAGTAATCTTGATTTCCCCATTTCCTTCTATTAATTCTAAACCATGATAAACAGCATTTTCAGCAAGGGGCTGTAAAATCAATTTAATAATATTTTCCTTTAAAAGTAAGGAGTCAATATCTATACTATATTTAATTTTGTTATCGAAACGAATATTTTGAATATCAATATAACTTTTCACTTGATTAATTTCATTTTCTACAGTTGTAATATACTTTCCATCATTTAATGTTAGTTTAAATATCTTCGATAAACTAACTGCCATTTTCGCAATCAATTTTGCATTGCTTTTTTGCGCCATCCAAAAAATTGAATTAAGCGTATTGTACAAAAAGTGTGGATTAATATGATTTTGAAGGGCCAAGAGCTCAGCTTCTTTTTCTTTTAATTGTGACTCATATAGCTGGACGGTCAGCTCACTGTTTCGGTTATACAATTGAACAAAGCGATTACCCACTTTTCCAATTTCATCATTAGAGTCAAACGCGATATTTGATATCATTTCTCTTTTTTCCATACCCTCTGTTACATTTCTCAATAATGAAAGCTGTTTCGTAATTTTTTTTGAAATCAAAAAGGCACTTATTGTTGATAACAGAAAAGATAGAACTAATAATAAAACGGTTAGCGCTCTAATATAATTAAATTCTTTAACGACATATTTATAAGGCACCACGCTTACAATTTTCCAGTTCGTTATCGTATTAGTAGTATGATTTAAAATATATTTTTCGTTTTCTATCTCAACGATTTGTGCTTCTTGTGGATTCTGTAACATTTCTATAATGCTCTTATATTTATCTTGGTTTTCATTATCGTTCGAGTATATGACTGTGTCTTGATCGAATATTAAAATCTCCTCTTCGTTATTAATGTTTTTAAACATATTATCAAATACCGATTTATTCACGCTAATAATTAAAACGCCTATTTTTTCAATAGTCTCTAAATCTCGAATAAATTTTCCGTACATTAATAGATTGGAGCTTTCAATAAAATCAGTCTCTATTCCTTTAAACCAAACTCCGTTCCCGTCTTGTTGTTCAAGCATGTTATACCAATTCGTACGATTTATCTGATCATAAACAGTTCCAAAATAATTACTTTGTCCCTGACTAAGTTGTAAATATTCATTTTGTTCATTTCCAACATAAGCTGCATTGATAAATGGTTTATTATTGGTGACATTAATAAGGAGATCCCTTGTAGCCGTTTGCATTTTATAAGATTCAATTGTCAACTCTGTATGATTCAAGAACCCTTGGATGTCATTTGAAGTAACAATTATATTTGCGCTACTTTCAATGTCAGCAACAAACGTATCAATGTTCCAATCAATCACACTTAAAAAGTTAGACGTTGTATCTGATATTTTATTTTCCATTACTTTATTTAAATAGATAAAACCAAACGTTCCTATAATGAGTAAAGGAATCAACGTAGAGAGAATCGCTAACATGATTATTTTCTGCTTTATTGTCAGATTTCGTTGTTGCTTCAACATTCTCATATATTATCCCTCTTAACCCTACTATTTAAGTCATTCGCACTTATGCCAATCAGGCTGCTATTTTCGCTTTTGCTCATTAATTTTTTTATTTACGACACTAAGCGCTTCTTCTGGTGAATAAATTCCATTAATGACTCCATAAATACTTTCATTAATCGCATCTCCTATTTGAGATGGGACAACGAGATCTGGCTGGTTCGGTTGACTTTCCCATCCGGGTTGGTTCATTTGCTCCATAACTTTAGCAAATACTGAATGGCTCTTCTCATCTACTTCCCCTTCAAATTGGATCACAGGAGGAACTTGATTATCTACCATAACTTGCGCTCCTTCTTCACTATAATAAAACTTCAGAAATGCCATAACAGCAGCATATTTTTCTTCGTCATCTTTGACTTTTGAGCTTACGACTAACGGAGCTGCTGGAACAATGGAAGATACGTTTTGCTTTTCGATCCCGTTTTCAAAAGTAGGTCCCCACCAAAAACTAACATCTTCCGCTATCTCACTTTCTTCAATTTTATTTGTTTCCCATACTCCAGCATCCAACATTGCTGCATCACCGTTCAAGAACATTTGAACGGCTTGAAAATAATTTAAATTGGCTACATTTTTCGGGAAAGCTCCCATTTCTCTCAATTCATCAACATTTTTATAAAATTGGAGAAAGTCCTGATTTTTATAGCTTTCCTCGCCCTCTAGGATTTGATCAATTTTATCAAAAAAACCATACCTTGATAGCATCGTTAAAAATGCCCAAACAGAGTAAGGATCTTGTGACCCTTTCGCAATCGTAACAATATTTTGTTCTTCAAATAATTTCACAGCCTCTTTTAAGTCTTGATACGTTTGTGGCAAAGGCACATTGTATTGATCAAACAGTGCTTTGTTATACCAAAAACCTGTCACCAAAGGCTGATATGGAAGTCCAAATTGTTGACCGTTTTCGTTATACGGTTCAAGCATATTTTCATGAAATTTTTCAGCTAATTGACGGTTGCCATCAAAAAGAGAGGTCAAATCAAGTAGCAATCCCGCTTCATTTAACTCAGCCGAAGTATGCGGTAGCACCCAAAAGATATCAGGTAAATCATTTGATTGAGCCAACATTTTCATTTTTTTAACATGGGCTTTTTGTTCCGTTCCTTGAAGATTAATTTTAATATCAGGGTTTCTCTCCATAAACTTTTCAATGATTTCATAGAGAGCCGGTTCTTGACGTTTTGGATTGGCAGCATGAATAGCAAGGTCAATCGTTATTTGGTTATTTTCACTTTGTTGATGGATTGCACTTGAACCACGTTCGTCAGCTTTGTTACAACCTATTAACGTTAGTATAACTAGTAGCAAAACCACAAAGCTCTGATATCGTTTTTTCATAATTTTGATCTCCCACATGTTTTATTTTCAACTAGTAAAACTTAGTTTAGTTGGATAACGAGTAAACGAAAACAGTATGTTAAATCAAATGAAAACAATGACAGCAATCAATGAATCTTCCGAAAATGGTGACGCTTTCATAATTGTGAAATTAAATCTGCTCTACTTGCTAGGGCTTGATACTATAGAACTACCTTTAAAGTTAATTCTTACATACTATTTTATATTTCTATTATAACAAAGACCATTCTAATTTTTTTCGAAAATGTCAGTTATTTTTAGAACCAATATCTAGCAGCAAAAAAGAACGACTTACCTTCGAAAGTGTTCGAGGATAAGTCGTTACTTCTATATCAACCTATTAAATTAACGCATTTTCTTCATTCAATAACTCTTCTATTTCTGACAGTACTGGCATACTTGGTATCCCACCTTTATTTGTCGTAGAAACTGCTGCTACTCCATTAGCAAAGGCTGCAATACTCTTAACTTCTTCCCTTTCTAACTCAGAAGGCCGTCCACCCTTTTCAAGAATCTTGTAAAGAACTCCACCAAGAAACGCATCTCCAGCTCCTGTTGTATCGATCGTTGCTACCTTTATTCCTTCTTTACTACCTGTAAATTCTTTCATACGGTAAAAACAACCTTTTTTACCACGTGTTACAAAGATAAGTGAAATCCCATACTCCTTACATAAATAGCCTGTTCCTTTCACTAAATCTGTAGATCCGGTAATAAACTGAAATTCTTCTTCGGAGATTTTCAGTATATCCGCAAATGGTAATCCTTTTATGATCATGTTCTTGGCATCTTCAGTTGAACTCCATAAAGGCATCCGTAAATTAGGATCATATGACACAATGATTCCATTCTCCTTAGCATATTTAGCAGAATCTAGTGTAGCAGATGCTGCTGGTTCATGTGTCATTGAAAGTGAACCGAAATGAAAAATCCGGGAGTTCTTGATTACACTTTTATCTATCTCTTTGCTATCTAATGTCATATCAGCTCCTGGTTTTCGATAGAAGCTAAAAGATCGGTCACCATCTTCATCTAAATGAACAAATGCTAAGGTCGTATTCACATCTTGAGAAAAAACTAAGCCACTCATATCAACCTTATGATCTTCCATTACCTTTTTTAAATAATGACCAAATTGATCATTGCCTACTTTCCCGATGAAGCCAGTTTGTTTATTCAGTTTCGCTAAAGCAACTAATACATTCGCAGGCGCACCACCAGGGTTTTGTTCAAACAAACTTCCTCCATTTTCCGATGTTCCATAGGGGGTAAAATCAATCAAAAGCTCACCTATTGCTGTTACATCATACATCACTTCCACCTACCTTAACTAATTTTTCATTACCTTGATCTAAGATGACATCGTCCAAATGATTTTCAACCTTCGTAAAACTTCGATAAGCTGACCACATGACTACGAATGTTAAAGCACTACCACTAAAAAAGAAAAGAACACTAAGAAATGAGAGAGTAATCCAAAAGACTATCATACTCCCTACTAATATGACTCCTGTAGAAATCGGGTTTGCAATCGCAACTAGTAGTGCATTTTTCACGACTTGAAATGGTTTCAACTCATAATGAACGTAAACGGGAAAAACATATAAAAGTATTACGAACAAAACTAGCAGCAACGCTAAAAACACATAAGAAAAAAGCTGAAGGTAATTGGCTTCCATTGATTTGAAAAACTGATAGTCAATAAATAAAATATAGCCAAGCAATCCTAAGCTACATCCTAGTAGATTTATTTTCAGAAACTCTTTTTTATAAGCTTGATAAAACGTTGAAAATACCGGGATATCATCTTCCCCCATCACCCATTTCCTCACAACAGAAAACATCGCTACAGTTGATGGAAAAAAGCCAAACACAACAAGCCCGATCAATGCAAATCCAATCCAGAGCAAATTGACATAAGCGAGTCGCATAACCCACTCACATACACGATAGAAACCACCTATCATACCAGTGTATTGCATATACATCCTCACTCTCTGTTACATATTTTTCTAAACAGAGTCTATGTTTTAACAAGAAAATGAAAATGGGACCTCACCTATCAAAGGCCCCATATCTCATTTCAACAAGATAAAAATCTTACTTCCAAACAAAATCCAGTTTCCAAGATTCGATGCGATTGATACTCACCTTTCCCCCGTTAGTAAAGAGTTTAAATTGAGTACTATCGGCATCTGGGAAAATTCGATTGGTAATCACTTTCTCCCCATCATTAACAAAGAGCTCTACAGATGTCGTATCCATAAAAATACGAAGATTGACCGTGCCATCGTCCGTTACGGTTAACGGCGCTTTGCTGATTCCCTTTTCTCCGCAACCAGAATGCTCACGATCCATGACAATCTCTTTTTTTTCAAGATCAAGCAAGATTTCTGTTCTTTCTGTTCCATCTTCAGAACATCTAAGGTGAATACCAAATACAGTCGCATCTGTTTCCTTAATATTAAAATCAATGCTCGTTTCAGAAACTGTCTCTTGGAGTTCATTTACATTCGTCGTTTCGACAACTTCAAATGGCTCTATTTTTTTAAAGTCTGATCGTAAGTCAGCTAGCTCTGCTACAGGCTTTTGCTTGAGGACGTCCCCTTCTAATACAAGCTCTCTTGGAATGCCCATTGCCCCAGCCCAACCATGTTCCTGGGAAGGCATTTTTGTTAACCACTTCTCCATCCAACCAATCATAATTCTTCGACCTTGTTCATCTATCAATGTTTGTGGAGCGTAGAAATCAAAACCATAATCTAATGTTCTGCAAGTTTCTTGTGTGAAAATATCTTCTTCATAGTTCATGTCTCCAATAACATAAAACGGCTTTTCGTTTTGAGTGCCATACATTGGAGAGACAATCAGGGCATGACGATCGTCGATTGGAAACAGGTCAGGACATTCCCACATATCCCCTTGTGTACCATCACTTTCTGCCGCAACACCTTTGTAATCCCACTGCTTTAAATCAGTAGATACATATAATAAGGCTTTCCCTTTTCCATCCTTTTTTGAACCAACGACCATATACCATGTATCTTCATATTTCCAGACTTTCGGATCTCTAAAATCCTTAGAACCATCTACCGGAAATTGACCAATGACCGGATTTTGGTCATACTTTTCAAAAGAAATTCCATCTTTGCTCGTTGCAATCGCTTGAACTTGTTGAGGTTCGTTTCCATCGACATGACCTGTGTAAATTAATACAAGTTCGTCTCCGTCCACAACTGCGCTTCCTGAGAAACACCCATACCCCTCTACATCTCCAGAATCATAAGATTCTGATGGAGCTAATGCGACCGGCAAGTGCTCCCAATTTACCAAGTTCTTGCTTTTAGCATGGCCCCAATGCATGGGCCCCCAGCTAGAAGCATATGGATAATATTGATAGAATAAATGGTACTCGCCTTTATACTGTACAAGACCATTCGGATCATTAATCCAACCAACAGGCGCCATAAAGTGATATTTCAAACGATAAGGACTATTTTCCACCTTGCCTTTGTTCCTTGCAATTTCATCATTTGCTTTCTTAAGTACTTCTACATGTTTGGTATTTGTCATCACCATAATCCTCACCTCACACTCGTTTAGTTTATTTACTGTTTAACGAATCTTTCACTCGTTTCGCGTGCTCAATGTTCCCTTGTTGTGATTCTCTTGTTTTGTTGTATTTTAATTCCATTTGATGCTTCTTTTCTTCTATATACTTCTTTTCTAACTCTTTTGCAGATTCATACGCTTTTTGCTGCTCTTCATTTAATTCTGGTTTTTCCTTTTGCTCAACTTCTGGCATTTCGGCTACATGGGGAAGTCTGTCTTCTACTGGCAAAATATCTAGTTTTGGAGATGGCAATGTTTGATACCAGTATGCCGTTGATGACCAGTCATCAGATAAGTGATTCGCATGACCATGCTCGAGTGTAACCTTAATACTTTCAGAAAAATGAACTGGATCTGCGATATGGAATCGGTACGAAACTTGGTAGCCAGGCTTTTCACTTTCATGAATAATCGAACCGTTATACAAAAACGCATTCTTCTGCATTCCCCACGCATGACCGAAATAATCTTCACTACCTGTTCCATTAATACTTGGTTGCTTCTCACCATCGATGAAGATCATATCATCCCCTTCACCCCACCAGCTTCCTTGGAAATGGTTGACTGATAAGTTACAACCAACATAGTGGCCTTTTCCTTCTGTTTCTAAAACGACATAGTTTTCTTCACCTGATAAGTTAGCCACACTTTGAATAGCAGGGCTATTTACTTGGAGATCATTCCCCCAGCCTTCGCAAGGATTTTCACGATGCCAATTTGCATGGAAGTAAACGGTATCCTCAGGTAACTCCTCTTTATATAGTTCATAATCAATATAGAAGTACAAACCGAATGGCAACGTATTTTCGTTGACAATTTCAATTTTTGCTTTTTGGTTAAATGGCATTGGGAAGAAGCAGTTTAAGGCAGCTGGTGCACCAAATTTATTCGCTTCCTCTGGCTTAACAGATACGTTAAATGGAGCTGATTCAAAGTTCCCTGGTAATGAATGACCTACGCAGAAGAAATCTCCAAATGGCGCCAATACACTTGGTGTATCTTGATCATCCCACGTAATTTTAATTAAAGCCTTTCTGTAATAGAACGGATCTTGTTCTTCCCACGTAACTCCTAATGCGTTGTGAATCTCATTAACGGGTGCTACATTGCTTCCTAATGCTGGATCGACAATACTTGGTCCCATTATTTTTCTGCAGAAAGACGTCATCCAAAAATGAGTCAAACACCCAGGTCCTTCGATTTCACCTAATACGACTGATTCATTTGGTGGAATTAACCAATAGTCTTGATTTCTACCTGTTTGATCCGAACTTGAAAGTCTTGCAGATCTAACATCCGCGTGTCTTGTTAAATTTTGCATAAATCCGTTTGATTGTGTTTTCATTGTTTCTTCTCCTCCAAAATGTAATGTATTTATTTTTTTAATTTTGTAGTATGAACTTCATTTGCTTGCTATGAGACTGACACTCATAGCAAGCAGTAACCCTAGCCTTTTACTGCACCTGCTGTCATACCGGCAATAATATATTTTTGGAAAAAGCCATAGAAAATAAGTTGTGGAATCATAACTAATACGGTAGCGGCAATAATCCCACCATAGTCAATATTCCACCTTCCTTTAAATTCCGAAATTCCTAGTGGAACAGTAGTTAAAGAATCACTACTAATTAATGTGACTGCAAACGGAAACTCATTCCATACATACAATATATTAAAGATAAAAATTGTTGCAATCACAGGGATAATAATAGGTAGAACAACTGATTTACATAGAGTAAATAGATTACAACCATCGATAATCGCTGCTTCTTCTAGTTCCTTCGGGAATCCCTTTAAAAAGCCCATAAACAACAAGGTGTTAAAAGAGATCGATGTTGCAATATAGGGCAAAATGAGGGAAGCATGTGTGTTCATCAAATCAAACATGATCGTAATTCGATAGATTGGGAACAATAGAATAAAAGGTGGAATAGCTAATCCAAGTAATAGAAAGTAATATAATCCTCCTTTTAATTTCCCTGATTTAAATACCATTCTGCTTAATGCAAATGAACTCATAAATGTAATAATAATAACTACCACAACCGTAATAACAGCGATAATAATGGTATTTTTATACATTAAGAGAAGATCTAGAGTTGCAATAGCACTTCTGTAATTTTCAAGATTTAAACTTGCAGGCAAACTAAACGGACTCGTTAATATTTCACTATTTGATTTAAATGATAGAAGGATCATCCATAGAAACGGCAGCATAACAATAAAGGTTATGGCGTAAATAGGAACATACGACCAGATCTTGCTTTTTGTTTTGCTCTTTTCTAATTTACCTAGATTCTGATTTTCCTGCCTTTGAGTCATTGTTTGATTCATGATTACACCCCCTTCTTTTCTACTCGTTTTTTGCTTAACCCAATAAATAGAGCCGTAAATACAATTGTGATTAATAAGGTAACAACCGCAACGGCCATTCCATATCCATATTCACCAGAAATGAATGTCACATTGTACATATAGGTGACTAAAACTTCAGAAAGGTGGTTAGGACCGCCATTAGTCAGTTGGAGTACGGTTTCAAATATTTTGAAGCAGAACGTGATAATAAGAATAACGTTAATCTTAAATGTTTCATTTAACATCGGTATCGTAATGAAGATCAATTTTTGTACTCGATTGGCACCATCAATGTCACTAGCTTCATAAATTTCACGAGGTATAGTAGCTAAACCAGCAAGAAAGATTGTTGCGATAAATCCTAAAATCCTCCAGCTCTCTACCACCCCTACCGAGTATGGTGTAAGAGTTGTTCCACCTATCCACTGAAACGCTAACTGTTCTAATCCTATTTTTTGTAAAAATACATTTACAAATCCCATATCCGGATCAAGGATAAATACCCAAATCAACCCTACTAAAATCGGTGCGATCACAGCCGGTGCAAAGTTTAACGCTTTTAACACATTTGAACCTTTTACATCGCGATTAAGGAGTAATGCTAGAAAAAACGCACTCGGTATTAACACAATCAATGTGACACCTAATACAATGACTGTGTTCTTTAACGAAACCCAGAAAAACGGATCTTGCAAGAGCGCCTGATAATTTTCAAGGCCAATAAACTCTGGTACCCCAATCCCTGAGAACCTAGTAAGACTATAATAAGAGGCTATTATAATTGGGAGAATAATATAAGCCGAATACACTAACAGGGTAGGTAGAAGCATGAAACATATATAACGCTTTTTACTAAGCCAATGCATATTCACCCCTCCATGTTGGAAACCATTTTTTTAACATCATACTTTTTTGGCGGTTCTACCACAGCCTAATCACTGTGGTAGAACCCGTTTACCATTTTTACTGTCCTGAAATTCTGTTCGCTACTATATCAAGAGCCTCTTCCGGTGTATAGATTCCATTCATAACTCCATAAATACTGTCATACAAAGCATTCGCAATAGATTCTGATACAACTAGGTCTGGTTGATTAGGCTGACTCTTCCAATCCGTTCTATTCATTTGTTCTACCACTTTCGCAAATACCGGATGTTTCTCTTCATCTATTTCACCATCGAATACAATCATTGGAGGAACTTGATTATCCAACATGATTTGGGCTCCATCTTCGCTATAGTAGAATTGCAGGAATTTCATGACTGCCTCATATTTTGCTTGATCATCCTCTACATGTTTGCCGACAACTAAAGGAGCTGCTGGGACAATTGAAGAAAGATTCTGATTCCCGACACCATCATCAAATGTTGGTCCCCACCAGAAACCGACATCGTTTGCCAATTTACTTTCTTCTATTTTCTTAGCTTCCCATATTCCAGCATCAAGCAAAGCAGCCTCTCCAGTCATAAATGTCTCAACCGCCTGAAAATAACTTTGCGTTGTGATGTTAGCCGGAAATGCTCCGAGTTCTCTCAATTCATCAATTTTTTCATAAAACTTTAAAAAGTCATCATTATTAAAGCTTTCTTCCCCTTCAACAATGACATCAATTTTGTCAAAGTATCCGTACCTAGATAACATCGTTAGAAACGCCCAAACAGAATAAGGATCTCTGGCACCTTTTGCTATTGAGACAACATCATTTTCTTCAAACACTTTTACAGCTTCTGTTAAATCTTCATATGTTTCTGGTAAATCTACATTGTATTGATCAAATAGAGCTTCGTTATACCAAAACCCTGTAACTAAGGGCTGGTAAGGCATTCCATATTGCTTACCATCGATCTGATACGTCTCAAACATATTCATATGAAACTTTTCAACCAATTCAGGATTGTTGTCGAAAAATGGTGTTAGATCAAGAAGTTGCCCTGCCTCTTCGAGCTCTTGCGCTGAAGCTGGTAACATCCAAAAGATATCTGGAAGTGCATTAGATTGCGATTTCATTTTAATATTTCGAATATGTTCTTGTTGGTCAGTCCCTTGTAGATTAATTGTAATATCAGGGTTCTCTTCCATGAACTTCTCAACAGTTTGGTAAAAAGCTGGTTCCTGATCTTTCGGATTCGCCACATGTATAGCAAAATCAATTGTGACCTCCTCGCTTGCTTCACTACCTTCAACCGGATCTGTAGCGCTTTTATTACTACACCCTATCACACTTATAACCATTAATAGCAGCAAGCTAAAAAAGGGAAATAGCTTTACTCTCTTCATCATATTTTCCATCTCCTTTTGACCAGATTATTTTAGTAACCGGTTTCATTTTTGTTAGACGAAATTGTTTCTTACTTTCTGTTAAAAATATTTCTATTAACTCTTCAATAACTATGATGATTGATTATTCTATTTCCCATCCCCCTTCAATTGTCTGAATGAAAGTATTAACTTACTTGATTACACTTTTAATTGTAGAACCTTATCTATGTATTGAAAATTCTAATATATTTTAAAGCTGTCATATATTTTTAGAAAAATGAAAGCGGTCTATTTTCCTGAGTAGTCCAAAAATAATCCAAAATTGTTTAGTAATAAAAGGAATTAGTGGGGTTAAGTGAGGAAAGTGGTATGTACGGAAGTATTCAACTATTTATAATTAATCAGTACTTGCTTTTATCGTTATACAAAGAGTCCATACAAAAACTTTGATCAAAAGGGATCACGAAGCCCAACTTCACAATTTTGTAAGCTATGAAAATTTCTCTAACAACAAAAAACGCACTATCTGAAAAACAGATAACCCGTTGAAACCCTTATGGTTGGTGGAGCCAAGTGGGATCCCCTGGCCTTCGCGCTACCAGTTGAGCTATGACCCCATATAAAGTTTTGACCTCTTCGCTGCCAGATAAAAGCAGCTTAATAAATACGGTTCACACGGCTCAATCACGTACAATAGAGTTAATATAGTTCAATACAATAAATACAGTTTGTAAACATTTTTAACAAAAAATCGTTAGTATGTGGTCATTTAATCATTATTAGATTACGTTAGCAAAATGTTAGCATTTTCGTCAGTCTTTTTCGTTGTTCACACACTCCACATGGTTTGAGTAGTAGTTGCAGGCATAAGTAAGGATGTAGTAGTGCTTACTTTTAAATTTAATTATTTATTCTACAATCCGTGTACGGTTGTGGGAATAGTTTTGTTGTACTGTTCAACGATCAGCGTTTAATTTATCAATTTTTTATTCAGAATAATGCCGATTGCGTAAGATTGAATTCATCAATTATCTTACTTGCGATATTGTTCAGCGTGGTTATTTAAGAGGCAAAAAATGAGGTATTGGAATACACTTTTATCCAATACCTTTTACGTTATCTACTAATCCATTTATTTAAAAACATTACATCATGCCGCCCATATTTGTACGAAAAACCTTTAAGTTTATTCTATACTTCTCAAGTTAATTTTAGTTAATGTATGAGGGGATTCGGGGATTATTTAATTTATTCTGGATAATTCTCGTTAACTCTTTTTCATTATTGAGTGGTCATATTGTGGGCACTGTATCTATTTTTAAAATTACCATATAAACTTAGCAAGCTTACAAATCAATATTTTAAAATACAAAAATATGAATATTCATTCAAACAATTCTTCATAATACTCGAGAAAGATTAGTCCTTCCTTTCATAAAAAAAACTTTGCCGTGCTTTTGGCAATCGGATAGTAAACATGAACTTCTTTTTCTTTTCCAATTCGGTATACTCTGTCGGTCGCTTGATTTTCTACCGCTGGATGCCACCATCTTCTGTAATGGATAACATGGTTTGCTGATGTAATGGTTAGGTCGTTGTTGAATCAGGCCGACTTTTTTCACACGTTCTGATCCTCAATGAAAATAAATCGAGCCAGCCATTGAAGGAGCAAACTTAACATTTCTTTTTGCCAGTTATCCATCAACGTTCTCAGGACGACAATTAAAGATGGGGCGAGCTTATCTAGATGTTTTAAATAACTTAAGAAAGCAATAACTTGTATCGTCTTCCCAAGCCCCACACTGTAAAGGATTATAAAAATAATAATGAAAAAAAGACAGTTTCCATGAAGAGTCAGAGTTTGTTCGCGGTATTTAATTATATATTTCAGAAGGGATTTGTAAAAATTAGACAGAAATAACACTAACGAAGCTCGCTCTGAATTCCAACTAAAAGGATTTGGCGAAACAAAACCACTTGCTTCAAATGACGACGATGAAAAAAGAGAGAAACAGGCGTGTAGAACTAGTGATTAATCCTAATGAATAATGTATTAAAAAACTCGACAAAGAAGTCTTTGTCGAGTTTTTTGTGAGATAAGCTCGCCTTACCTTTCCCCTTTACCCTATGGTCTTATCATAACTTTAATTGCATTTGTTCTATCTGATATTGCCTTTTCAAAGGCTTCTTTTGTTTCATCCAAAGAATAATAGTGTGTCATCATATTTTTCAAATCAATTCCTGCTACTTTACATTGAGAAATCATATCAATTGCAGTTTGATAGGTATTGGAATAGCGAAACACTCCAAATATATCGATTTCTCCTCCAACAATTTCGTTAATATTTAGAGTAGCAATATCTTCTGGAGGTAACCCAACAACGACCACTCTTCCTCCTCTTTTTACTGAGGTCAGAGCAGATTGTAATGCCTTCGCATTGCCTGCTGTCTCCTCCTGGCTCTATTAAAATGGCAGCCTTCATTTGTTTAGACATACTTCCTCCTCGTTGTTGTTTCAATTATAATAACTTACACATACTTGCCCTGCTATGAACAATAACTTTTTTACATACTTCTATAGTCCCAACTAATTTCCCTTTTTAATTTTCTCCGTTTTCTTTATTAATTTAGTTAAATTAATTTCATGATTTAAATCCTATGTCTTGTAAGGCTTTTAAGACATTAAAAAAAGAGTACCTCCCCAAAAGTCGAATGAGTAAGTTACAACACATAACTAACGACTGGATGAAGACTCCCTATGACTATTAGACGACAAGGAAGCCTATTTTGCGCATGATTCAAGTCAAACCGTTCTTCCTCTACTTCATGTACCTTACATAAACCTTTGCTAACACGTATTCTTGATTGTCACCTGGTTCATCATTAAATTGATTACCTTTTTACACAAGCTCCCAAGCTTCATCTCCACTAATAACCTCTAGCATCTCCATTTCTCACTGCACATTTCCAAAAAAAAGGTCTCGGTAGTCTAGGAAAGCAACAAACGGATCTAGTGTTTCCTTCGTTTAGCGAAAAAGAAGCAAAAGATCCGCTCCCTTACTTCCCTGTGATGCAGTCAATCCTTTTCCCAATGTCATATGTTCAAAGAGAAACTTGTACACCTCTCCCTCTGTTTTTTTATACAATCGAGTAGAGGGGAAAGTTAAGTAACTTTCCGCCCCTCTCACACCACCGTACATACGGTTCCGTATACGGCGGT